>CAXREW010000271.1:0-12143 GCA_964229455.1 Flavobacteriaceae bacterium
GCACCGGCTTGACCACCTGCTCCATGGTGTAGCCTTCGTAGTGGTGAAAGCGCCCTTGCCACGCCAAAACGCGTTTGCCGCCCAGCTCGCCGTAAATCAGTTTGCCAAAATGGAACTCCACGGTGGCGACTGGAATGTGTGGAATCTGGCTGTAATTGAACGCCACCACTTCATCGATTTCACTTACCAATCCGCCCAATCCCGTACCCAACACAATGGCCACATCAACCTCACCAACACCCCGCTCACGCAAGTAATCCGCGGAGGCCTGCAACTCTTCTTGAATATCCATGCGGGAAAAGTACGAACTTCGTCCCATGCAAACAGGAACGTCCACCATTGGTGTAGTTGGCGCCGGCGCCATGGGTTCCGGCATCGCCCAGCTCGCGGCACAAGCCGGTCACACCGTCGTTTTGGTTGATCAACATGAAGCCGCATTGGAGCGAAGCGCGGCCGCATTGGCCAAGGTCGCGGCGCGTTTGGTGGAAAAAGGCAAATGGTCCGCTGCCGATAGCGAACGCATCCAATCCACCATTGACCGCACTACCTCCCTCGATTCGTTGGCGCCATGCCATTGGGTGATCGAAGCCATTGTGGAGGACCTCGGTGTGAAGCAGTCACTTTTTCAATCCCTGGAAACGATCGTCGCACCCGACGCTGTTCTCGCCACCAATACCTCTTCACTGAGCGTGACCGCCATTGCTGGAACGCTACAGCACCCGGAACGCTTCATGGGGCTGCACTTCTTCAACCCTGCTCCCTTGATGGCCTTGGTGGAAGTTGTTCCTGCCCTGCAAACAGACACTGCGCATGTGAACCGGGCCAAGGCCATGATGGACGCTTGGGGCAAATCCCCAGTGGTCACCAAAGACACGCCCGGATTCATTGTCAATCGAGTGGCGCGGCCATTCTATGGGGAAGCATTGCGGATTTTCGAGGAAGGATTGGCCTCTCGGGAGACCATCGATGCGGCCATGCGCAATGCCGGGTTTCGAATGGGTCCGTTTGAATTGATGGACCTGATCGGGAACGACGTCAACTACGCCGTGTCATGCTCAGTCTTTGAGGCGTTTTACAACGATCCACGGTACCGGCCGAGCTTGATTCAAAAACAACACGTCGATGCCGGGTGGCTCGGGCGCAAATCAAGCAAGGGCTTCTACACTTACACCGAGGGGAAAGCGGACCAAGGGGCCAGCGATGAATCCATTGACATCAACCAGTTCGATTGGATTGCCGAGCGCATTGTGGCCATGCTCATCAACGAAGCCGCGGACGCCTGTTACCTCAACATCGCTTCTCCTGCAGATTTGGAAACGGCCAAGACCAAGGGCGTTAATTACCCCAAAGGACTGCTTGCCTGGTGCAATGAATGGGGCGCTAAAGCAACGTTGAATGTCCTGGAGAGCTTGCAAATCCGCTACGGAGATGACCGCTACCGCCCCAGCCCTGTGCTGCGGGACTTAGCCGCGCAGAAGTCGGGCTTCAGCCTTTGAGGCTCCAGCGGCGGATGCTGTGAAAGGCATGCGTCAACCGATTGCCTCGTTGGATTCCTTCGGGCACAAGAGCATCCACGCGCACCTCTCCGGCCGCGTGAACAATGGTCTTGGCGTCGATCAAAACACCCACGTGCACGACCTTTCCAGCTTCATTTTGAAAGAACGCCACGTCCCCGCGCTGCTGCTCGCCCCACGAAATGGATTGTCCCACCTCAGCTTGTTGGGACGCGTCGCGTGGCACGTCCTGCCCCGTCAATTTCCAGGACACCTGAACCAACCCTGAGCAGTCGATACCAGTGGCCGTTTTCCCGCCCCACAGGTACGGAGCACCAATGAATTGCTGGGCTGCTTCGACTGCATCTTCCGCTGCCTCCAAGGCTCTGCCCACTGGATCCACGGGTTCAAGTCCGTTACCATTGAGGGACCAATGTCCTGCATCGCTGCGCAGGAGTCTGCTCCCAGCAGGGTAATGCATCAGAGCGCCATCGCTGCGAAGCCATCCGGAAAACGGCGCTTGCAAAATGAACGCCGATCCAGAATTATCTGCCGGAGCCGCCCATTGCTTGCGGTCCACCCATCCAGTGTAGCCATCCGATTCCAATTGGATGTGTACCCAGTCTTTAGCTCCGGTGTTCAGCACCAAAGCCCGTTCTCCGGCCAGTGCTTGCGTGCACAGTTCAGCGCGGTCACTCGCATCGACCCGAACCGGACCGACAGAAACAACGAGCACGATGCGATCACCTTGCTGCATGGACGATTAGACCAATTCAACCATCAAAGCGGAAGCACCTCCACCGCCGTTGCAAATGCCTGCACCGCCTTTTTTCAGGTTGCGGGCACGCAGGGCGTGGATCAACGTCACCACGATGCGTGAACCGCTGGAACCGAGCGGATGGCCGAGTGAGACCGCACCACCATTGACGTTGACCTTGGCAGCGTCGAGACCCAACAGGTCGACATTGACCAATCCCACAACAGAAAACGCTTCATTCAATTCCCACAGGTCCACGTCATCGGACTGCCAGCCAGCTTTATCCAATGCTCGGGGCACGGCCTTCGAGGGCGCAGTGGTAAACCATTCTGGGGCGTGGGCTGCATCGGCCGTTGAGGCGATGCGTGCGATGGGTGTCCAACCATTGACTTGAATGGCTTCTTCCGATGCGAGGACCAAAGCGCTCGCTCCGTCGTTCAATGTAGAAGCGTTGGCCGCCGTTACGGTACCATCTTTTTGGAAAGCCGGGCGCAGCGTACGGACCTTCTCCATTTTGACTTGGCTGAATTCCTGGTCGGTGTCCACGTGGATCGGATCGCCTTTGCGCTGAGGAACCGCAACGGGAACCACTTCATCCGCGAATGCGCCTTCGGACCATGCCTTGGCCGATCGCGTGTAGCTCTCGATGGCGAAGTCATCTTGAGCTTCTCGGCTGATGTTGTGCTCCTTGGCGCAGAGCTCGGCGCAATTGCCCATGTGGGTGGCGTTGTACACGTCGGTCAGACCGTCCAGCAGCATCCCGTCTTTCATTTTGACATCGCCGAATTTGGTGCCGGACCGAGCGTCAAAGTAATGGGGGACGCGGCTCATGTTTTCCATGCCTCCCGCGACAGCAACTTGAATGTCACCGCTCGCGATGGCTTGAGCAGCCAACGCGATGGACTTCATGCCACTGGAACACACCTTATTGATGGTGGTGCACGGTACGTCGTTCGGAATGCCTGCTGCCATGGCTGCTTGACGCGCAGGCGCTTGTCCCAGTCCCGCTTGCAGCACGTTGCCCATGAACACCTCTTCCACTCGGTCAGCGGCCACTCCGCCTTTCTCGAGCGCCCCTCTGATTGCGGCGGCGCCGAGGTCCGTAGCCGGCACGGAGGACAAGGCTCCTAAAAAACTTCCCATAGGTGTTCGCACCGCGGAAACAACGTAAACTGCTTTGCTCATTATCATTGAATTTCGGCAAATTTAACGGCTATTGGCTCCCCGGACGGCTCCTTGCGCGGTGTTTGGCACGGTGATTGGATTTACCCTGGCAACAAGCACATGAGCTTATGCATCAGGTGAATTTGGTTTAGGTTAAGCAAAGCACTGGGAAACGTCCCGGTGCTTTGTTCTTTTTAAATGGTATTCAATGAGTTAGACTTTCGCAGCCCAAAAAACACGGGCGAAATTGCAACAAACTCGGGCCTGACGCCGTAGGAAGACCACGATTCTTACAACACGTTCTCATGTCGATTACAGGTATCCCCATAATGCACTCACCAAGCGCACTCGAGCAATACAAAACGCTCATTCGCCACGTGCATGCGGAGCCGGTGATGATCCGGAGAGCGATGCGAATTGCCTTCCGCAATTTGAACCCGAAGGAGTCCATTGAACTCCGGGATTGGCTCGAAAACAGGTACCAACTTTAACGAAACACTTCACTAAGAAAAGCACCCTCACCGGTGCTTTTTTTGTTTCCCTCGTGGCGGACGTTCGCGCTGATCGCCTTCGCGTTGTTTGCGTTTCCAGTTGGGCTCAGCTTTGGGGCCCTTCCCTCCTTTCATAAGGTTCAAGAACGGCTGTGGGACGCGGGACTTGACGTTGATTACTTCCCCATCTGGCCCCACCAAGTCTACACCGAATAAATGCAGACCACTCCGTCCCAGTGGATCGGGCATCTCCTTGCCCTTTCCTATCAATAGGCATTGCTGGCGGCGCAGGCCACTCATCAGAAACGGCACGTGCTCAAAGCCCGCTTCCATCTTCAACAAGGTGTGCGCTGGAGTGGCACGCATCGTACGGTAGGCAAATTCGTGTTTTGTTCGCTTCTTCTTTCCCTCTTCCTGATCGAAGCAGAACAGAACGTCGTCCGCTGGCAAGTGCCCCTCCACCAACACATACATGCGGCGCTGGAAATGCTGCCACTGGTCTTGGAGGTGCTTTCGCCAAACCAGGTTTTTGGCAATGATGCTGATGCCCGAAGATTCTTTCTCAATGCGGTTGACAAATTGAATGCACTCGCATTTGGGCCGAGCTTTGGTCATCCACAGTTTCATGGCCGTGAACGACGTCTTTACCTGCGGCTTCGGGGAGGCAAACACCATGCCTGCTGGCTTGATGTAGGCCAAGATGTTCTCATCCTCGTACACCACTTCGTAGGGCGCTTTCGAGGCTTTCGCGCGATCGAATGCACTTCCAGCGAGGTCAAAATCTTTGATGCTTTTGCGGGCAGCAAGCGACTGCCATGTCACAGTTTGGCCTGCCTTCAAGTCGGCGGAAGGGATTTTGAGCACCTCACCATCGACCGTGACGGCACCTGTCTTGATGGCTGTTCGGGCACGGGTACGTGTTGAGTACTGACCGTGTTCCATCAAAAATTCCAGCAACGGCGTATCCGCCTTGACCTGCTTGCTTTCCATGGCGCGAAGGTACTGACTCCGGTGCCTTAGCCGACCGGAATTGAAAAAGAGGGTTTAACCTTCTGCGTCGGTTGAGGAACTCATGGTGTGGAAGACGTTCTGCACGTCATCGTCTTCCTCCAGTCGCTCAATCAGCTTTTCGACTTCAGCCGTGGCTTCTGAATCCAATTCCTTGGTGGTGTTTGGAACGCGCTCGAGCCCTGACTCCACGATCTCCATTCCGTCCGCCTCCAATTTGGTTTGCAGTTGGCCGAAAGATTCGAACGTGCCAGTAATGACCAAAGCATCCTCGTCCGCGCTCACTTCTTCTGCGCCGTAATCAATCAATTCCAATTCCAATTCTTCTGCATCGACGCCTTCCGCCTTGATCTTGAAGAAGCAAACATGGTCGAACATGAACTCGACGGAGCCCGATGTTCCCAGGTTGCCGTTGCATTTGTTGAAATGGCTGCGGACGTTGGCCACCGTACGGTTGTTGTTGTCCGTAGCTGTTTCGACAAAAACGGCGATTCCGTGAGGCGCGTACCCTTCAAAATTGACCTCCTTGTAGTCCGACGTGTCCTTATCGGTGGCTTTTTTGATAGCGCGCTCGACATTGTCTTTGGGCATGTTCGCGGCGCGGCAGTTCTGCAACACAGCGCGCAAGCGCGGGTTCATGTCGGGGTCAGAGCCATTGCCTTCGCGGATGGCAATGATGATGTCCTTGTTCAGGCGTGCGAACGTCTTTGACATCGCTGCCCATCGCTTGAATTTTCGTGCTTTTCGGAATTCAAAGGCTCTTCCCATGGTTCAGTGCTTTTCGCAAATATCGCACCTTCAGGCTATTTGGCAATTCGCCTCAGGCCATGACCAAAATTCCTGCTAATTTTGAAGCAATGCGTCGCGTTTATTTCATTCTCATGATCCTTGGCTTGGCCGCTTGCCGCTACGATGTGGAAGACACGCTGTACGGGTCGAATTGCCCGGATGCCATTGAAGCCTATGAGGGTAGTGTCCGGCCTTTGCTCGAAGCACACTGCACGGGTTGCCACAGCGGCGCCTTTCCCGAAAGCGGCCTCGACCTCACCACGTATGCATCAGCGCGCCAGGCTACGCTGGAAGGGTCATTGCTTGACGTATTGGTTCTGCCTGAGTCCAATTCACTCTCCATGCCTCCAAATGGAGCATTGGATTCATGTCAAATCGTTCTCCTTCAAAACTGGGCCGCGTTGGGCGCCCCTGAATTCTAAGCCATGACCAGAGTTCCCACACTCCTTCTCTTTCTGGCATGTACCCTGTCATTCTCGGCGTCTGCCCAGCAATACATGACACGAGAAGGGCACGTGCGGTTTTTCTCGACCACGCCCATTGAGGACATTGAAGCCGAAAATCACCAAACGACTGCCTTATTGCAAGCTGACGGCGCCTTTGCGTTTCGGGTTCCTGTGCTGGGGTTTCGGTTTGAGAAAGCCCTGATGGAGGAGCACTTCAATGAAAACTACCTGGAATCACACACCTACCCCAACGGTTCGTTCGAAGGGACCATCGACGACTTCACGGACGCATTGAAAGATGGTGAATTTCACGACGTACTAGCCAAAGGCGTTCTAACCATTCACGGGGTTGAACAGCAACGAGAAATTCCCTCGACGGTGCAGTGGAACGGCACCGGTTGGGACGTTGAATCGGTCTTCACTGTCGCACCTGCGGACCACAACATCAACATCCCCAGAGTGGTGCGCAACAAGATTGCCCCCACCATCGAAGTCACCGTCCAGGCCAACCTAATTGCCCGATGATGCGCAAATTGAATGCCTTCCTCGTTGGCTGCGTTCTGATGGCCAGCGCATTTCAACATCCCGCTCAGTCGCAGAGCTTATTGGATGGAATTGAAGTCGCCCCGCTCGTCATTACACCGGTGTCTGCCACATTCAAAGACACGCGAATCATCAATGCCCAGAGCAACGAGACGCCGGGCAAAAATGTCTTGCACTTTGTTATCGCCCACCGATTCGGCCAGATCAACGAGGGCGCTTACGCCTTGTGGGGCCTCGACAATGCGAGCATGCGCATGGCCTTTGACTACGGCGTTACAGATCGACTGGCCGTTGGGGTTGCCCGGAGCACGTTTCAAAAAACCTACGAGGCGAACATCAAGTGGCGTGCGTTGCGGCAAAACTCAGACAACAGCATGCCTGTCAGTGTTACGCTCTACTCCGTAGCGATGGCCAACGGCCTGATCTGGCCCGACCCAACGCGAGAAAACTACTTTACTTCTCGATTGAGTTATGTCAACCAAGCCGTCATCGCCAAAAAGTGGGGATCCCAGCTGAGTTTGGCCCTCATTCCTTCGTTCATCCACCGAAATCTTGTCGAGAGCCTCTCGGATGCACACGACCAATGGACCCTTGGAGCGGGCGGGCGCTACAAGGTCACCTCTAGGGCGAGCATCAATGCAGAATACCACTATGCACTGGCCGGATTGCCCACCGATCACGTGAACAGTTTGTCACTTGGCATGGATATTGAGACAGGAGGTCATGTCTTCCAGCTGCACGTCACGAACTCCCAGGGCATGTTCGAACGGGCATTCCTCACTGAGACCGGTGGACGGTGGCGGGACGGCGCTCTTTATTTCGGCTTCAACCTGAGCCGAGTTTTTGACTTGTAAATACAACCTCGATGAACGCATTCCTTCCCTCCCTCTTGTTGGCATCGGTGTTGGTTGGAGTTCAACATGCTTCCGCCGCCACTTGCCCCAATGATTCCACTGAGACCCGCTCAGAGCGACCCGTTGAATCCAAAGGAAATTGGCGCGGACTCTCCTTCAGTGCCTTATCCATGGCCCAATTCCAGGGCAATTTGGAAGACTACAATGCGACATGGGGTGCTAGAGAGGACCTCGGACTGGTGACAGACGATGCGTTCGAGTCGTTCCGACTCTCCATTAATCCCTTCGAAAAGCGGCAAAAATTACTAGGGGAATTTATTGGCATCACCACCGGAATTGGATTCGATTGGATTCGGCTTGGAATTGCGACCGACCGCGTATTGGGATACGATGAGTCGACCGAAACGGTTGTAGCAACGGTGCTTGAACCTAACGCCTTCGATGTGACGGTCAACCGCATCAACGCCGTTTACCTGCGTGTGCCGTTGTTGGCATCTGTGCACCTTTTCCGCACCGGTGGCCACGGGTTGCACGCAGAGGGAGGCCTCGTTGCTGGGTACTTGCTCCACGGCAAATACAACCGAGAATACGAAGCTGGGGCTACAGATACGGTTACCGAAGAAGACTTTCCTGTTGCCCCGCTCCAGCTGAGCGCTCGCATTGGAGTCGGTTTTGGCAAAGTGAGCTTGTTGGGTGAAGCGGCGTTGCTGCCGTTTTTCGATGAAAACCCAGCAGATTCACCGAGCATGCACAGCTTCACGGTGGGCATACAAGTCGCTTTGGCCGATTGAACCAAGCGCGGATTGGGTTGTTCGATTGGCGTGTCTAGTTCGAATACCCTTTTTATCGCTGGCAATCCCCACGCGAATAGGTCTGCCTTCATTGATGCGATTCAACCCTCAATTCAAGCACGTGGAGTCCAATGGATCGCATTGGCCGACGAAACAACCGATGGCCACTTCGATGTCCCCGGGTTTCAAGCCCGTCTGACGCAGGCTACTACCATCATCCTGCATTTTCCCTTGTATTGGTACAGCCCACCTGCCCTCGTCAAGCAATGGCTCGATTCCATTCTCACTTCAGGCTGGGCTTTCCCCGGAGCGACTTCCAAGCTGCGCGGAAAAACGCTGATGCTGAGTGTCACCACCGGATCACCGTTGTCCACCTTTCAACCTGATGGAACCAATGGCTCGACGTTGGAAGAATTGCTCTTGCCACTCGAGCGCACGTCCGCTTACTGCGGCATGAATTGGGGCGGCATTGTAGCCAGCCAATGGAACACTGCATCATCCGATGAGGCGTCCTTGAACACGCGCGCCCAACAGCACGTTGAAGCGTTGCTGACTCGGCTCAGCGAACAAGGGTAAATGAACCAGTGAGGTCGTCTTTGCCCGGAATCGTCAGGACATAGTAGTATGTTCCTTCAGCCACACCTTCAGCGCGCCAGTTGTTGCCGTAGTTGCTTTTTTGGTACACCAAATTGCCCCACCGATCAAAGATGGTCAGTTGGTTGCCTGGGAAACTAGTCAGGTACTTGAAGACCAATTCGTCATTTTGTTCATCTCCATTGGGTGAGAACACGTTGACGATTTCTACATCGCACCCGACCACTTCCATGGCGATATTTTGCGAATCGCCACAGAGTCCTTCCACCGTGTACGTGATTTCCAACACGCCAACACCCGCCTGCATCAGGTCGATGGTCCCAATGTCCGACAAACATCCGTCGCAATTGGCTGTCCAAACACCTCCGGGCCAGGCCACTCCAGGCTGTAAGCCTTCGAGGGCCAAACACACCCAATCGGGTAGGTTGACCGTAGCATCGGCTTGTGGCACCACCACCACTTCAATCTCATCCGAGTCAACGCAAACATCATCAATGATATATGCCACGGTGTAGGTACCGGCACCCACACTGGGGTCGAATGATGAGCCAACAAGGCAATCATCGCAATCCGAACTCCACACACCACCAGTCTCCGCAGCAGAAAGTGGCTCAAGGTCGCCGCTCTCACACAGATCTGGCACCGCATCGATAGTGGCGTCAACTTCCGGAGCGACGGTCACTACCCCCGTAAAAGGGGCGCTGCACGGATGGTCGAATTCAAACTCCACATTGATAGTTCCAACTTGATTGGCCGCAAACGCCCCCGTGTTTTCATTCGTTATACATCCGGGGCAATTGCTCGAACTCCAATCCCCCGTAGCGCCTGTCGTGTAGGCATCAGGGATGTCAGCGTCGAATGTAAACGTCAAGTTGGCGGTGCTGCCCACGCACAGCGGATCCATGGTGTTGAACGTCCCCTCCAAGACAGGCCGGATGTCCACGGTCCACGTTGCCGTATCTGCACAGGCGCCGTTGGAGATTTCGTATTCAATTGGCAGCAATCCGACCGGCGCTCCAGTCACATTGAGCAAGCCGGACTCCGAGAGGCAATCGGGACAGTCAGCAGACCAGGTGCCCCCGTCCACGTTGACCACCAATTGAAAGTCATCAGCCGTTTCGCACAAGGAACCCGGCACGTTTGATGCACCAATGGCTACACTTTCATTGACTGCGACCTGAATTTCGTCGCCCACGGGACAGTACGAATCTGGTGTGAACGTTACCGTCCACGTATTGGCATCCTGTCCCAAGGCACTGAACACCCCGGTCAACGAGTCAATGCAACCCACGCAGTCCGAGGACCAGTACCCCGGGACATCGGCTACAAAAATCGCCGAGTCGTCCTCGCATAAAAGCGCTGGCCCCGTGATAGAGCCCTCGAGCAATTCCGACACCCCCACCTCCAATGTGGATTCACCGGGGCACACGCCCAGCGTGGTGAAGGTGACCGTGTTCAATCCGTCGTCGGCTTGATCCGCAAAGAAGACACCCGTGCTCTCGATGATGCAATCGCCACAGCTTGCCGACCACGTTCCAAATGGAGGCGTTGCGTTGAAATCGAACGTTTCATCGTCGCACAATGCCTCCGTAGATGCCGTGAATTGCGGTGTGGGCGTCGTGCTGATGAAAATCTCAGTATCCTCAACATCCGCCAAGCAAGTGCCATCGAGGACATGTGTTACGGCCAACCATCCACCGCCAGCAATCCCGGGGTCAATGGTCAGTGTTTCCTCGTCAAAACAGCCGTCGCAATCCACAGTCCACTGGCCCGAACCTTCATTGGGAATGAGCACAAACGGCTCGCCTCCGCTGCAAATAGGCGAAGGCCAATCAAAACCAGCATCGACGTCGCTGACTGCGGTGATATTCAATTCGTCTGATACCACTTGGATGTAATCATCCACCGTAGGGTCTGGCCCGTCGTAATCTTCAATGCAGAACGACGCTGATCCGTTGCTGCCCGATTCCAAGGTGTACGTGCCTACGACATCGCCGTCTGAATTGGTGATGGTCAAATCCGCACTTCCCCATCCGTTATTCGCGGAATCGAACATTTCCAAGGTGTAACAGCCGTTCGGGAGGCACACGTCATCGGTGTACGGAGCTCCACCTTCCAGCAAGGTCGCGCCGTTTTCGGACAAGATCACCCAATCAATTTGATTGTTCGTGAATGCCGAACCAGTCGATGAGACGCCGACGTCAAACGAGGTGCAAAATTCATCTGGAGGCAACTGCGCAAACCAACCGGTTAAGGTGGTGGATTGGGTGGTGCAGAAATCCAGCGTATCCCCCATGCCCAAGTATTCATCGCCTTCGTACCAGAGCGTGGTGCCCTCTACGACATCACCGGACGAAAAACGCCACGCTTCGTTGGTCGCGCTCCAGTTTCCGGTGTTGTAGCCTTCGGGCGAGATGCCAATGGTTCCCGGCTGGTTCATAATGCCCACCACCGCACTGCCCCATCCGCATTGCGGACGGTTGCCGAGGTACACCTCAATGACATTGGTGCCCTCGTACAGCACGACCTCTGCACTGACCTGCTGGCTCGTGCAGCTGAATTGGCAGATGGCATTCCATGTCACGACAAATTCCCGGCAAGGCGCCGTCCCGTATGTGTCGTATCGGACATTGCCGCACGTGCTCGGATTCAAGTCGCTGTAGATGCCCATCACACTGTTGTTGGGCAGGTTCTGGTTGGGGTTGGTTCCGTTGGGGTTGTACCCAGCTGTTTCCGTGATATCGAAGGAAAACCAGCCGTTGCTGGAAATGCGACACTGGGTGTAGTTGTTGCCGAAAAATTCAAACGAAAAGCCCAATGGGATGATCGAGCTGTACACGTCGTCCCCTGTGTTGATGGCCACACTCCCTTGGTTGAACGGGTACGGCAGAGCATACTCAATCTCCTCCACTTCGTATTCCGTGCCCCCCGATGCGACCGTCGCGATGCTTGGAGACACGAGGGTCAAGCACGAGTCCTCGCAGGTAATTTCCGCATCCTCACCAATGTCAAACGCCCCGAATGTCGCGCACTGCGACCACAGCAACTGAGGAAGGGAGACCAATAGCAATGTAGCACTAAGGGTGCGCAGGTGCTTGAGAGAGTGTAGTAAAGTGTTGAACTTCATGAGCTTGTCTTCACCGTTTGAACAATTCCTTAATTTGGAAAGTTGCACAGAGGTCAACAAGTTACACGAAAACATGCGCATCGACC
>CAXREW010000272.1:0-2536 GCA_964229455.1 Flavobacteriaceae bacterium
ATGGTGGCAATGAGTTCCGGACGGCCGCCGGTGACGCCAGACGTTTGATTGGGCTGTTGCAAGCTGTGGGTGATGTCCGCGATGACCGGAGCCATGCGGGCCATCACCGGGAAGCCGCGCATGTCCACCACCATGTCCTGGTAGCCGAGCATGGTGCCGCGTTCGGTCAGCCAGACGCGGGGGTTGCCCGACTCCTGCACCTTGACCACTGCATGTTGCATGGCTTCGGGCGAAAGGAATTGGCCTTTCTTGATGTTGACCACTTTGCCTGTTTCAGCGGCCGCTACGAGCAAATCAGTTTGCCGGCACAAGAAGGCCGGAATTTGCAGCACGTCAACAAACTCCGCGGCCATCGCCGCTTCGTCAGCAGCGTGAATGTCCGTGGTGGTTGGCACGGAAAAGCGCTCGCCCACTTTGGCGAGAATTTCGAGGGCTTTTTCGTCGCCGATGCCCGTAAAACTGTCCAACCGCGAGCGATTCGCTTTGCGGTACGACCCCTTGAAAATCAATGGGAGGTCCAAAGCCGCACAAACTTCGACAACCCCTTCCGCCACTTCCATGGCGACATCTTCGCCTTCAATGGCGCAAGGACCTGCGATGATTTGCAAGCGATTGCCTGCTGTCCATCCTGCGTTTTGGAAACGTTCCACTTGGTTCATGGGGTAAAGTTCGTGGTTTCTGGCGGAGTCGGTGTGACTGCTTTACAAGTTTTGGTAGCGCAGGGTAATGCCGCGCCCGTACGCGGCGTTAGAACCCCACCCGAACGGATCTTCAATGAACAGCATCCAGGCGTATTCGCCGGGTTTTCTCCATCGGGCCCATGCAGCAGGGCGCAACCGGCCCCAGCCGCCCGCGACCAATTGCACGCCCGCCTGCCACTGCTTTCCAATGGCCCGCCGGTAGCCAGTGACCGCCCGCGGCACGGGCATCCAATCCCCGACCTGTGCCTGAACATCCCATCCCGAGCGCGGACCCAACGGGTACTCAAACGACGCGTCGATTCGGAAGGGCATCAAGTCAAACCGGTACCGCTGGTTCAGCGTTGTGATTACGTCCGAGGCACCCGCCGATTCCGCGAGGGATTCTACCGAAAGCCCCGGACCGGTCAAGGTCAGACCTGTTGTTTCCAACAGCGTATCAACTTGCAATTCTGTCCATTCAGGAGCGACCAGGAATCCGAAATTTTGCAGGCGCAAATGGAAGGCGAACGGCGCCTCTTCCCGCAGAAAATGCCATTCCGCATTGGTGGCCAATCCCCACGATCCGCCTTCAGCCCAACCCACATGGCCGCGCACGTAACCGGTCATGTAATCCAATCCTTCGCTGACGTAAAAATGCCCATTACGAATCCGGGCATCGGTCGATTGCAGGCGGTAGACGAGTCCAAGTTCAATGCGGTTTTGGTTGGCGCCTTCCAACCCAATGGCCGCCTGGAGCCACGTCGCAGTGCGCACGCGGGAACCGTCCAACACGTCCCAGCGCCCGAGGTGCCCGGCATTGCCGGTGAACGCCAAATCAAACAATTCCGGCGTCCAGCGCACGTCGCCCAAGGTTTTGAACTGGAACGATCCGCAAAACCGCGCATCCGTATCCTTCCATGAGCGCAGGCTTCTCCAATTCAAGGCCAGGCCTGAAGTGTACCCAAATGCACCCATCTCGCCGCCTTGAGCAGTGCGTGCCGCCTCCACGAGGGAGCGATCAATGTGGCCGCCGCGCACCAATAATCGGCCCAACTCATGCGAAAGGGCATTGGAACGGTGTTGCCCCCATGCTGTGGCATCCCACGTCAAAGAATCCAATTGTCCCTGCACTGCGCAAGCCACAGCCAAAAACAAGTATGTCAGCCGCCGCCTCATTGCACACTGACTTGGTAGGTTCCTTCGCACGCAACCTGCACCCGGACGCGCTCCACGCCTGTGAATTGAACCGGGCCATCGGAGGTCATCGCTGCTTCAATGGTCAAGGTTGCCGGCGAAGCTAGTCGGGCTTGATCAATGGGAATGCGCACCTCAGCCACCTCATTTGAAGGGAAGGCGGTCGACACGGCGCTGAACACCTCAGCGTCCAGCGCAAGGTCCTCATACTCCCAAGTCCCGGTCACATTCCATTCCACAGGATACCCATTGGTGATCCGCACAATGAGTTCGCCTTCAAACCCTGACAAGTCTGTGCCTTCAATCGCGAGCGAACGAACGACGCGAAAATCTTCGATGGCACCTTCCAGCGGCCATTCAAAATCAAGGTAAAGTTGCGGGGGCTGCCGCGTGTCGAAATAATCCTGCCCGCCGGACACATCACCGAGCGGATTGAGCAAGGCTTCACCACTTGCTGTAACCACCTCGGGCAGGTAGCCCAGGAGTTCAAACAACGACGGAGCCGTGGCGAGCAAGTCCATCTCCCACAGCGTCGGTTCTACCTCCTCCCCGTTCCAGTCGGCCCTTGCAATCAGCTGAGGCACACCCAGTACTGGGTGCCCCACCGTGATGCCATCCACCGAGAGGGCATCGAGTTGCAAACGCAAGTCTGCGGCGATGGT
>CAXREW010000273.1:0-2026 GCA_964229455.1 Flavobacteriaceae bacterium
GTGGATGGAAACACGTCGGTCGAGGTCGGGAGCATGGTCGGCGCCAAAGCCATCCTCAAAGGGACGGTGGTGTCTTGCGACGTTCGGACGTCGAGCTTGCAAAAGTTCGATCGCCAAGGCTTCGAGAGCTACAAGGTGGAGAAGGTCAATGAGGAAGGCAAAAAGGTCTACGAAACCCGGTACAAGAAGGTGATTTATCAAGAGTACAAGCGCACCCGCGCGGTGGATCTGACCGTTCAAATTCAATTGATTTCGTTGGAAACCGGGAAAACCGAAATGTCAGAGATGCTCACGCGCAGTTCTCGGGATGAAATAGAGTACGCCCGTTACAGCGGAAATACCAGCAAGCTCTTCCCGGCCAATTCGAATGGCAACCGGGGCAGCCGCTCAGGCCTGTCCCGCATGCTCAACGGCCGTACCGAATTGAAGTCGGAATCGAGCATGGTCGATGCGTTGGTTCTGGATTGCTCCAACGGAGTCCGCAACCTCGTCGAACCGGAACTCAAACGCCTGGTGCCATGAACTATGCCATTCGCCCCTTCTTGTTCGGTGGCGTCGTCGCGCTGCTCGTTGGACTGAGCGCATGCGGGGGCACCCAGAAGTGGGGCGATCCACCGGATTGGGTGCTGCAACGCCCCACCCTTTCTTCCTACTACATCGGCGTTTCGAGTGCCAGCAAAATGCAGTTTGGCGCCGATGCTGATGCCACCGCCAAAAAGCGCGCCCTCGCCGATATGGCCGGACAGATCCGCGTGGTCATCGAAAGCACCTCCATCTTGCACACCACCCAATTTCAAGGCGTCGCGGGTCAGAATTTCGCAGAGCGCATATCAAGCGCCAGCGCGGAAGACCTCGAGGAGTACGAGTTGGTCGGCACCTATGAGGACGCGACCGACATCTGGGCCTACTACCGGCTGAGCAAGGCCACCTATGAGCGCATCCGCAACGAGCGCAAAATGGCGACGCTCGAAGTCGCAGGCGGCCACTGGATGAGTGCCGAAAACGCCCGCGCAGAGGGCCGCGTAGCTGCCGCTCTGGACTTTTACATCCGCGGATTGGAAACCATGGAAGCGTATTGGGGGGAGCTGAATGAATGGAGTGCACCCGGGGGAACCGTGGCGCTCGACCGGGCCTGCCTCGATGGCATTTCCCAGGTGCTCGCGGATCTGTCGCTACAGCCGGGCGCCAACACCCTGCGCCTGTCGTTTTCGGATCGGTACCAAGGGACCCTGGCATGCAAGGCCCTGTTCGCAGGAGCCCCTGCCGCCCAGATTCCGGTGTGGTCGCGCTACAACCGCGGCACGCTGCCCAAAACGGCCAGCCTCAGCACCAACAGCGAAGGCCAGTGCACCTTCGACATCGGACAATTCGAACCCGGCGTCAAAAGCGCGGAAATGCGCTTGGAAATCCGAATGGATGACCTCTCGCCGCGGCTGAAAGATTCGCCTGTGGAGCGCTTGATTCAAGGACTGCCTACGCCATCTGTGACCGTGCCCATAGTCCTCGAGACCCCGACGGTTCACCTTCAAACCGTAGAGCGCATCAACGGCGAACCTTCGGCTTCATCGCAATTGAAAAACGCCATCGCCCAAGGGTTGAACGCTCGCGGCATTCCATGGGTGGAGCGCGCAGCAGACGCCGATATGGTGCTGGAACTGGAGGCAGATACACGGGAAGCGGGGTCAGCTTCGGGATTTTTCACGGCGATGTTGAACGCCAGTGCTGTCCTCAAAAACAGTGAAGGCCAGCCCATCCTTCGTCAGAATTTAACCGACGTCAAGGGCGTACAACTCGACTGGCCCAAGGCGCACGACGCCGCGTACCGAAAGGCACAAGCCGAAATCGAAGGGGCTTTTCTCAAGAAATTAATCGAAGCACTGTACCAATAACCACAGAATCATTCATCTTGGAAGTGCATCCGAACGAAGTTGGCATGCTAATTGAGTTGTGAAGGCAAACACCATTGAAAACACCAACCCTATGAATATGAAACTCTCCTCCCTGCTCCTTTGCGCTGCCGCCGGAG
>CAXREW010000274.1:0-3473 GCA_964229455.1 Flavobacteriaceae bacterium
CAGCGGCTCCAACAACGTGCACACGCCAACGTGCATCACCTCCATTTTTTCGTCTTTCTTGAACCGCTTAAATCCCTGCCCGCATTCCTGCAGGCCCACGGTAAAAATCATGGTCGTTAAATCCGGAGGTTCGCCGAAGCGCTCCTCCATGAGGCGCTCCAGTTTAATCCAGTCTTTTTCAAAAGCATAATCCATGATCAGCGGTTGCACGGTGCAAAAAACCCGAGGCACCGGCCCCGGGTTTTGGTGTCGGGATGACTGGACTTGAACCAGCGACCACACGTCCCCCAGACGCGTACTCTACCAACTGAGCTACATCCCGATTCCCCAACGCAACGCGTTCGGGACGGCGAAGGTACTCAACTTTCTTTTTTAGCCGAATACTTTTGCGCTGGATTCTGGCAAAAGAAAGGGCAATGCCATGGTCAGCACAGCCGCTCCTGCTAACTTTGTTCATTCCAAATCTATACCGATGAAAATCTCGTTCAACTGGCTCACCGAACTGCTTCCGACCGCCACTTCTGTGGAAGATGCAGCAGCTGTACTCACCGCGCCGGGATTGGAAGTGGAAGGCGTCGAGTCGGTCGAGAGTATTCCGGGCGGATTGAACGGTTTGGTCGTTGGTGAAATCACGGCGTGCGGACCCCATCCGAATGCAGACCGACTGCAAGTGTGCGAAGTCAACGTCGGAGGAGACGAGCCTTTAGCCATTGTATGCGGAGCCAAAAATGCCCGAAAGGGACTGCGCGTGGTCGTCGCCACCGTGGGTACTGAATTGCATCCCGTCAATGGCGAGTCCTTCAAAATCAAGAAAGGCAAGATTCGCGGAGAAGTGAGCATGGGCATGATCTGCGCCGAGGACGAAATTGGCGTCGGCCAATCTCACGCGGGCATCATCGAATTGGATGAAAAGTGGACACCGGGAACACCCGTGGCTTCGGTCTACAACTTGGAATCCGATGCAGTGCTAGAAATTGGCCTGACCCCCAATCGCACCGACGGCATGAGCCATTATGGTGTCGCTCGGGACCTCCGGGCGGGCCTACTCAATGGGACCGTGGAAGGAACTCAAGAGGCCGTTGGAATGGTCAAAACACCTGCCACAGCGTCACTCCCTGCTGCCAAAGGACCCATCGACTTGGCCATTGAATCGGGCGACGGTTGCCCCCGGTACATGGGCCTTTTGATTGAAGGCGTTCGTGTTGGGCCGTCTCCGGATGCCATCCAACAGCGGCTGAGGGCCATCGGCGTGAACCCTCAAAACAACGTTGTCGATGCCACCAATTACGTTTTGCACGAATTGGGCCAACCCTTGCACGCTTTCGACGCGGATGCCATCGAGGGCAATACCGTCGTGGTTCGGCACCCTCGTGCTGGCGAAAAATTGACAACACTCGACGGAGAGGAACGCGCCTTACACCCCGACGACCAAGTCATTGCCGACGCCACAAAGCCCATGTGCTTGGCCGGTGTCTTCGGAGGGGACACGAGCGGGGTATCCGAGTCGACCACCCGGGTTGTTCTCGAGTCGGCGTATTTCAACCCGGTAGTGACCCGCAAAATGGCCAAGCGCCACGGTTTGTCTACCGATGCTTCATTCCGGTTTGAGCGGGGCGTCGATCCCGAAATGATCGAAACAGCCCTCGCCCGAGCAGCGGCGCTGATTGCCGAATGGGCCGGTGGCACAGCCACTGCCCTGCACGACGCCACTGCTGGCGACTTGCCGGCAGGACAGACCGTCACCTTGGAATGGGCTCAACTGCATCAATTGATCGGAATTCCCTTGGACCAAGACACGGTCCATGCCATCATCAAATACTTGGACATCGCTGTATCCAGCGACGACGGCACGGCTCTCGTCGTGAACGTTCCTGCTTACCGGCACGACGTAACCCGTCCAGCAGATGTCGTAGAAGAGATCCTGCGCATCTATGGATTCGATAAGATTCCAATGCCCGAGCGGCTGGTGTCCACGGCCGCTCACCAAGCCGGCGTGCCCGCCGAAGCATTCCGATTGCAAACGTCCAACTTCTTGGTCAGCCGTGGCTTTCAAGAAATGATGAACAACAGCATGACACGGGCGAGCTACACGCAGGACCTTGGCCAAGACGGCGCGGATGGCTGGGATCTCTCTAGGCAAATCGCCCTCATGAATCCACTCAGTTCCGACTTGGGGGTCATGCGCCAATCCCTGCTTTTCCAAGGACTTGAAGCGGTGGTTCGAAACACGAATTACCAGCGCCCCGACCTCCGGCTATTCGAACTGGGAAAGGTGTACCAGCACCGCCAGAACGCCGATGCAACATCCGAGAACGCCGCTCAGCGCTACGAGGAAACCGAGCGCCTCGCCCTCTTCATGACCGGCGCGGCAGCCCCTGAAAATTGGAACAATGCCTCGGGTGGAATCGATGCATACGCGTTGAAAAATGAGGTCTACAACCTGCTCGCATCCCTCGGTATTTCGCCAAGTGCAGTGAAAGATTCCCCTTTCCAATCTTCTTTGATCAGCGAAGGCGTCGAACTGAGTGGCCAGGGGCAGGTCATTGGCCGCATGGGCAAGGTTCGCTCCTCAGTGGCTCGCAGCCACGGGGTGAAGCAGGACGTCTTTTGGGCCGACTTGGCCGTGAAACCTTTGACCAAAATCTCAGGCCGGTCGCGGATCAAGGCCAAAGAACTCACCAAGTTTCCTTCGGTACGCCGTGACCTCTCCCTGATCCTCAAAGAAGGCACCCCGTTCGGGGCTGTCCGTGATGCCGCCATGAAAGCGGAGAAGAAACTGCTCAAGCGCGTCGGCTTGTTCGATGTGTACGAAGGCAAAAACCTCGATCCGGGCCATGTTTCGTACGCGGTTTCCTTGGTCTTGCAGGATGAGGAAAAAACGCTGAACGAGAAGCGCATCGAGCAAAGCGTTCAACGCATTCTCGATGGCATCGTCCAAGCAACCGGCGCCCAACTTCGAGATTAACACCCATCCAACGTGGCGAAAAAGAGAGACAGATCGTTTGTGGAGCCGCCCATCCAGCGGCGTCATTTTGGTTACGGGACGGCCGTCCACTTGGTCCAATCGGGCGTCAACCGATTCCACCGCATTGAGCGTGTGGAGGGGCTGGACAATCTCCCTGATGCACATGAGCCGACCATCATCGTCGGCAACCACCAGAACGGGTTGATGGACGCCATCGTTCAGTCTGCTATGCTGAGCCCCAACCAGATCCACTTCCTGACCCGAGCGGATGTGTTTTACCAAAAGACGGCACGTGCTGTGCTGTTTGCCTTCAACCAAATGCCGATCTACCGGCAGCGGGACAAGCTGTCTGACGCGCGCGAACGCAACCAATGGATCTTTCAAATCTGTGCGGAACGGTTGAACATTGGAGCAACAGTCGGTCTTTTCCCGGCAGGCACACACCGAGCGGTCAAAACGCTCCGTCCGGTGCGGCGAGGCGGGGTGGAGCTGGTCAACAGCGCACTCC
>CAXREW010000275.1:0-3399 GCA_964229455.1 Flavobacteriaceae bacterium
CCGGGTCCGTTTGTCACGGCCTACCGCAACGGGCAACGCATCACCGTCCAAGAAGCCCTCTTGGTCACCAAACAAAACTGGATTCCCTAATGAAGCGCAATTCATCAGACTGGAAATCAGCCATCAATGGCTACGAAACCTACCTCGCCCTCGAGCGTGGATTGAGCGAAAATTCCATTGTCGCCTACCTGCGTGACATCACGAAATTTTGCAATTACTGCGTGGAACACGAATCGGTTCAAGATCCAGGACTGGTGCAAATGGAGCACATCGAGCGGTACCTCGGCTTTTTGTTTGACGAAGGCATCGCACGCAACAGCCAGTCGCGCATGCTCTCGGGCATTCGCAGCTTTTGCAAGTACCTGCGTGTGGAGCACATTATGGAAGGCAATCCAGTGGAACTCGTCGAAGCCCCGAAACCTCAACGGAAATTACCTGATGTGTTGACGGTTGACGAAATCAGCGCCATCATTGGCGCTGTGGACCTCTCCCGGCGCGAAGGCGTTCGCAACAAGGCCATGCTTGAAGTGCTTTACAGCTGCGGCTTGCGGGTGACCGAATTGTGCGAATTGCAGCTCTCTAAAGTGGATTTCATCGACCGAGTGGTGCAAGTCGTCGGAAAGGGAAACAAAGAGCGCATCGTCCCAATCGGATCAACCGCGCTTGCCGCCATTGACGATTACCTGGCGCATTACCGAGCGGACATCATCCCGATGAAAGGGCACGAGGACACGTTGTTTCTCGGAAGGCAGGGACGCGGATTGAGCCGGCAAATGGCCTTCACCATGTTGCGCCGGGTCGCCATTCACGCGCAGGTCCGCAAAAGCATTTCCCCGCATACCTTCCGGCACAGTTTTGCCACCCACTTGCTCGAAGCCGGTGCTGACTTACGTGCGGTGCAAGAGATGCTCGGCCACGCCCAGATTGCCACCACAGAGATCTACACCCACCTCGATCGGCGCTTCCTCCGCGACCAGATAGACACCTTCCATCCGCGCAGCGCGCAAAAGCAGAAGAAAAAAGCGACTTCATGAGGCTTGGCCTCTGTTCCGTGCTCGCCATCACGCTGAGCGTTGGAGTAGCACCCATAGCTAAGGCCCAGCAGGACCATGGCGTTTCGACTGAATGGTTTATCAGCGCGAACGGAACGGACACCCTAGGCTGTGACCTGTATGTGCCCCACGAGTCGATTCATCCCGGTTGGGGCGTTGTGTTTTTGCACGGAGGCGGATTTTTTACAGGCAGCCGCGACGGAGCGGCAAGCCAAGCCTACTGCGCCGCTTTGGCTGCGCGGGGCATCGCCGTTATGAGCATCGATTACCGGCTTCGGCAGGTAGGCCAAGGTTTTCACTGCGATATCAGCATCCCGGACAAACGGGAAGCCATCCGTTGGGCAGCAGAAGACTTGATGGCAGCTGTTGAAGCGTTTGGCGCGCGCTTTCCCGCCGGCATCATTGCCGCCGGTTCGTCCGCTGGGGCCGAAGCCGTTTTGGACGCCGTGTATGCCATGTCCCAGTCATCACTGAAAGGAGCCATCAGCCTCGCAGGAGGCGTGGAACCTCCTCTAGAATGGCGCGAAACGCCAGTCCTCGCCGTGCACGGCACTTGCGACGCCCTGGTGCCCTACTGCGTCGACCTCCACCACTATTGTCCAGCAGCAAGTGCGGGTGCCCTCCTGCTCGCCGGTGGCGGCGGGCTCGCGACCGAAGGAGCCAATGTGGAATTGTATGCCATCCAATACGCGGGGCATGAATTGAGTACGTCCATGTTGACCGACCCATTTTTCATTGAGCGTTCGGTTGACTTCATCAACTCGGTGGTCACCCGTACCTTCGAATCCAACAGCACCACCATCCCCCTTTACCGACCATGCAACCTCTCTCAACACCCCGACCCCAGCTGTCAATGACACGCTTTCTGTTCATCGTGTGTTTTGCTTGGGCTTCCATGGGCTCGGCATGGGCTCAATACCCGCACCCGACCGATGAACGAGGGTACATCGTGCGCGTAGGCGATACCGTGCCGGACTTTCAACTTGAATGCACGAACGGCTCCGCCTACTCGCGACAGTCCCTGCTTGGCACGGCCTATGTACTCCAGTTCACTGCTTCTTGGTGCGGGGTATGCCGGAAAGAGATGCCGCACCTCGAAAAAGAAGTGTGGCAACGTTTCGGCGGAGATGACTTCGTTTTGTTGGGCGTGGATCTCGATGAGCCGGCAGAGAAAGTGACTGCCTTCGCTGAGCAAATGGGCACCACCTACCCCATTGCACCCGACCCAGAAGGCACGCTTTTCTACAACATCGCCGGTCCCAAGTCAGGCGTTACCCGAAACGTCGTAGTGGATGAAACGGGCACGATTGTATTCCTCACGCGCCTCTTCGACGAGGAAGAATTTGAGGCCATGAAAACCGTCATTGAGGGCTTGGTCGATTAAAGCCCCTGGCGGTCGCGCCAATGCGTTTCTGCCTCCGTGAGCATCGTCGAGGGTGACCCACGCTCGACACTTGGCAGCCCCAAGTGCCCAAAAACAGCATTGAGCGCCACCGAAACGGGCAAATCGTCAACGGCAGGGGCATGGGTTTGTTTGGAAAGTTTTCGTCCCCGGTCGTCCAACGCTAGCGGCAAGTGGTGGTAGTGCACCTCATCCCCGCCCAGCGTGCGCTGCAAATGAAGGTGGGCAGCCGTGAACGGTGCGAGGTCGGCCCCTCGAACGACGTGGGTGATGCCGAGGTGCATGTCATCGACCACATTGGCTAGGTGATAGCTGTAGATGCCGTGAGCATTGCGCAGTCCGAAATCCCCCACTTCAGAAACCAGGTCCATCGTCATCGTGCCGAGTCCTTCGTCTTCCCAAGACACAGATCCAGTTTCCATCGCAAACCGAACCGAACGCGGTTCGACGTCGGATGCGCCTCTGCAGGTGCCAGGGTAAATGGCGTGGCCTGTCAATTGCTTGCGTGTGCACGCACAGGCAAAGGTCCGCTTCATTTCCACCAATGAGATCAAGGCCGCTTCGTACGCGTCGAATCGGGTGGATTGGTACACTACGTCCCCATCCCATTTCAGGTCGAATCGTTCAAGGGTGTTCAAAATCGAGTCGATGGAACCAGGCGCCACACGGGGGCCATCGAGGTCATCGATGCGAAGGTGCCATTGTCCAGCATGTGCGCGGGTGTCGAGCCACGAGCCGACCGCAGCGACCAACGAACCGAAGTGAAGTGGCCCAGATGGCGTGGGTGCAAAACGCCCGACGTATGGATGTGGATCAGTCACGCACCAACTTTCGGTACTTCACGCGTTGCGGTCCGACATTGCCCAATCGCTTCTTGCGGTTTTCCTCGTATTCGCTGTACGTTCCTTCGAACCAGTACACTTGGCTGTCGCCCTCAAAAGCAAG
>CAXREW010000276.1:0-2912 GCA_964229455.1 Flavobacteriaceae bacterium
CGGTTTGCTGGGCCACTTGGTGGAAATGTGCGAAGGTTCGGGCTTGCAGGCTGAGTTGGATGTGGCGAATGTTCCATTGCTGAGCGGTGAACGCATGCGGCATTACCACGGCTTGGGCTGTGTGCCAGGCGGTTCCAAGCGCAACTGGGCGAGCTATGGGCACCACGTGGCTGACGTGGCAGGGTTTGAGCGGGACGTGCTGTGTGATCCGCAAACGAGCGGTGGGTTGCTGCTTTCGGTGTGCCCCGATTATGTGGACGCCGTTGAGGCGATTTTGGCGAAAGCGGGGTTGCCTGCGCAGGCCATCGGGAGCCTATCCGCACACCAAGGCGGTCGCTACATTTCGCTCTGACACAAAAATTGGGCATGAAAAAACCGCCGACTCAAACGAGCCGGCGGTCGGAATTTCAGGACGTTAAGGATTCTGTATTAGTCCTTGCTTACAGCCAAGCTGTAGATGACCAATCCGAATCCGATTTTGTTGATGGCATCACCGATGTTGTAGACAACATCCATGGTCAGTCCGATTCCGTCAACGAAATCGTACCAACCGTCGGTACCGATCATGTAACCGAGTGGGTAAATACCCCAACCGATCAAAACAAACTTGCAGAGGATGCCGTGTGCACGCTGAACGCCAGCAGATGACTTGTCAGCCAACGCTTTCGCTTCACCGAACATGATCAGGTACACGATGTAGAAGTAGGCAATACCTGAGAACAATCCCCACATTGCTGGGCCTGTTCCAGTAGTGTATACCGCCTCTCCGAGGTAACCTGTTACAAGCATCACGACTGACGCCCAGATCAATTTCCAAAGCAGGCCTGTTTGAGCACCGGCGGCTTTCAAAATCAAGTAGAACTCAACGCACATCAACGGAACAGTCAATGTCCAGTCGACATAGCGGAAGAACGTTGGCGACTCACCTACTTCGCTCCAGTAGTCGCGCATGTAGTAGTAGTGTACAGCGGCGATGAATGTAATCAATCCGCTTACCAACAAAGAAGTTTTCCATTTTCCTTCGACCATGTTGATTGAGAGGAAAAAGAATGCTGAAGCTGCCATCATGGCCATGCAGCCTACGAAGAACGTAAAGCCTACGTAGTCGTCTGCTGGCATTGCTTTAATTGCAGCAAGAATAAAAGAAGTCATGTGTTTGGGTTTTGGTTACAAATAGGAATCGTGTCCTGAAAACATCGAATTAACATCTGCTAACAGATTTTGTTCAAGGCAAGCTAGAAAATGTTAAACAGAACCATAGAAAAACACGCTAAAGTTATGATTTCAAGTTGTTTATAAGTGAAAAAAGTTTGTGCGTCGGCAGGCCCATCACGGTAAAATAGGAGCCCTGCATCCCGGTGACACCGGCAAATCCGATCATATCTTGTACTCCGTACCCCCCTGCCTTGTCATAGGGTTGGTAGGTGTCGATGTAGTGTTCAATCCACGCCCGCTCGAGTGGACGAAATGTCACTTCGCAGGTATCCACGGTGGATTGAATGCCGGTTTTTAGGGTGGTGACCGCTATGCCTGATGCCACGGTGTGGGTTCGACCACTCAATTGCTCCAACATTCCAATCGCTTCGTTTCGATCTTCGGGCTTTTGCAGAACCTCGTCGCCAAGCAAAACGACCGTATCGCCGGTGATGAGCACATCGTCCGGACCCAGTTCATCCCAATACGCTTCGGCTTTCAATCGCGTGACGTATTCCGCAATGGTGGGACCAGTGATTTCATCAGGGAAGGATTCATCGACGTCCTTGAGCCAAATGACGGGCTCGAGTTCAAGGCCTTTGACCAGTTCCAGCCGCCGGGGCGATTGACTCGCGAGGATGACGCGCTTTCCGTTCAAATGTGGGTACAGCATGGTGCAAAAATACCGGTTGCCGAGCGCCCATCCTCCCAAACGGCCGAACTACCTTTGCCGCTTCACAACGACGTCCATGCAGCACCAACGCATCCTCATCCTCGATTTCGGTTCCCAGTACACGCAGCTCATCGCCCGCCGGGTGCGCGAGTTGAATGTCTACTCCGACATCATCCCTTGGAACCGGTACGAAAGCGTTCCGGACGACGTGAAGGGCGTCATTTTGAGCGGTTCTCCGCACAGCGTGCGTGACGAAGACGCGCCCCGGCCGGACTTGTCCAACATGCTCGGAAACGTGCCGGTGTTGGGGGTCTGCTACGGCGCTCAATACCTCGCCCAAACCCACGGCGGATCGGTGGAAGCCTCCGACTCCCGGGAATACGGGCGTGCCAACCTCGCCCACGTGGACGGCTCCAACCCCTTGTTGAACGGAGTATCCCAGGAATCCCAGGTGTGGATGAGTCACGGCGACACCATCTTGAGCATCGGTGATCAATTCGAAACCATTTGCAGCACCCACGACGTCAAGTTTGCGGGCTTCCGTGACGTGAATCGTCCCGTGTGGGGCATTCAATTCCACCCGGAAGTGTGGCACAGCACCGACGGTCCTCAGCTGCTCAAAAACTTCGTCATTGATATCTGCGGTTGCGCAGGAGATTGGACACCAGCCAGCTTTGCCGATGAAACCGTAGCCAAGCTGCGTGACCAAATTGGCGACGACCAGGTCATCCTCGGACTGAGTGGCGGCGTCGACTCCACCGTAGCCGCCGCCTTGCTGCACCGGGCCATCGGCAAGCAGCTGCACTGCATTTTTGTTGACAACGGACTGCTGCGCACGCACGAAGTCGAAGAGGTGTTGACGAGCTACGAAGACATGGGACTGCAAGTAGAAGGGGTACGCGCCGGAGACCGATTCCGCGGGGCCCTCGCTGGGGAATCCGACCCCGAGACCAAGCGCAAGGCCATTGGCAAGGTGTTTGTGGATGTGTTTGACGATGCGAGTAAGCACGTGGAAAACGCCCATTGGCTCGCCCAAGGAACCATC
>CAXREW010000277.1:0-4214 GCA_964229455.1 Flavobacteriaceae bacterium
ACTTGAGCCCACGCCACCTGTGTCGCACACACCACGAGTAGGGTGCAGCCAAGCAACAGGGATTGCATCACGGCTTTTCCGGTCTTCTTCATTTCGATTCAACGTTGTGGTTGGTGTCCAACAAGCCACCAAACCGCCGTTCCCTGTTTTGGAAATCGCGGATGGCCCCGATGAACTCCTCCTTGCCAAAGTCCGGCCACAGCACCGGTGAAAAATAAAACTCTGTGTAGGCCATTTGCCACAGGAGGAAATTCGAGATGCGGTGCTCGCCGCTCGTCCGAATCATCAACTCAGGATCTGGCAAATCCCGGGTGGTCAAGTGGTCTGAAATGACTTGAGCGTCGACAGCTTCCGGCTGGATACCGCTGGCCATGATGGCCTTCATCGCTTCGACCATCTCCCATTTTGAACTGTAGCTCAAAGCCAAAATCAATTCGAGGTTTTCCTGGTGGGCCGTCTGTTCAGCGGCCAGCTTCAACTGCGCCTGGCACGATTCCGGCAAGGCTCCGGTGTCCCCAATGGTTCGCAGTCGCACCCCCTTATCCCCCAACGCCTCAACTTCTTTGATCAACGTCTCGACAAGCAAGTCCATCAGGGCATTCACCTCCTCCACAGGGCGGCTCCAGTTTTCGGTGCTGAACGCGTACAGCGTCAAATGCTTCACACCGAGTTCCAAGGCGGCTTCCACGGAGGCGCGAACGGAATCGATTCCGTTCATGTGCCCAAACACCCGGGATTCTCCACGCTCCTTTGCCCACCGCCCATTGCCGTCCATGATGATGGCAACATGCTTGGGGATGCGATCCGGATCCAACCCCCACGCAGCACATCGCTCCAGTTGTTCGTTTTCCACCGCCTTCATATCTCGGACCAACACGTGGTGGGTTTTTTGCTGATTCGAAAACTCAATGAAGCTGTGATGTAAGCATACACATCCGTTCGTGATGGGTCACCACGCTGCAGTCCACCTTGGTTCGTGACACCGCCTTCGGGAAGCAGCGAACGGTCGGCCATCGCCGCCGTGACCTCGCCCCGTTCTTGCAGCAACACGGCCCGGTCGGCGTACATGCCACTGACATCATCCAGGTAGTCTGTCCACGTTTTGCGCACGCCCCAATCGATGTTGAATGTGGTAAACGGACCAATGTTGGACTTGAAGCCGAAACCAATCGGCACGGAAACACCCGTCGTCCCGTACGCGTCAACCCCGTACGCTTCCCCCCACGTCGTCCCCTGGCCCTCCGTACCGAGCGGCTGCAGCGGGGTCCACTGGCCGTTCAATTCGGCTTCCGGCATGTGCGTGTACACCCCCAATCCCGTGTACAAGAATGCGGTGAGGCGGTCTCCAGGATTCCCAATCTGGTGATCGAGGTAGTTGATTTCGACGAGCGCACTGAGTTCACTCACGTCGTTGCGGAAATGCAGGTTCCGGTTCTGTTGCCACGGGTCGGAGCTGTCGGCATCCCACGCCTCAATGCGGCCCTGGAAATAGTTGATGCGCAGCCCGAGGCGGGTGGAAAAGTTGTGCCGGTAAAATCCGCCATACCCCACCGTCATCCGGCCTCCGAGGTGGGCATTGGGATTGATGTCGCCTTTGTAGTAGGCGGTGCCCAGTGCGATGCCAATTTCTTTGGATTGCTCAAACTTCCGCTGACCCCACGCGGGAACCACCATCAAAACGCCCAGAAAGAGCGCAACGAAGCATGTCATTTTTGAAGCGGTGGAGCGGGCGTAATCCAACGGGTCTAGGGCTTTCGAACGAACGAGACTATAACGCACGAAAATACATGGAATTGTGCCATGCAATTGAAAAAAACACCCAACAAAACGAGGAGTTTATCCACGAAAAATCAGCGGTCGCGCGGGTCCACTCCCCAATGCATTTTTGCGCGCACGGTGCTGAAGAATTCCTGGTGTTCGAGGTTCATCAAAAACAACCGAAATGGAGCAGTCGTCACCTGAACTTTTCGCCCCCCATCGAGAATAAACATCCGCGAGTCCAGGCTGAGCAAAAATTGGTTTTCCCGGCCATCCGCCACCAATTGCAACGTGCCGTCTGCGGGGATAATGAGCGGGCGGTTGTTCAGGTTGTGTGGCGCTACAGGGTTGATGCAAAGCACTTCCGATCCGGGCATCACGATGGGTCCGCCCGCACTCAGGGAGTAAGCCGTTGAGCCTGTCGGGGTGGAAACGATCAAGCCGTCCGCCCAGTAATTGTTGACAAAGGTGTCGTCCCGTAAGACTTCCACCGCGACCATGCTCGACGTATCGCGTTTCATGATGGCCACCTCGTTCAGTGCATACGGGAAGTCACCGAGCTCCATGCCGTCGACATCCACTTGCAGCATCAAACGCTCTTCGTACCAAACCTTGCCCGCCGCAACTGCGTCCATGGCGAGGTCGATTTCGTCGATGCCAACATTGGATAAAAACCCGAGCCGACCGGTGTTCACGCCAAGCACGGGAATTTCGGTGTCCCGCACCCAAATGGCCGCTTCGAGCACCGTTCCATCGCCGCCAATGGCCACGAGCAAATCGTACCCTTTCAAGGCAGCAGGCTCGTCAAACGCCTCCCAGTCTTTGGCGCGGCCCATGCGTTCATCGAGGATCCGTTTGAAGTTGGATTCCACAATGGGCGCCGGGTCCAACTCACGGATGCGCGCGAGGATGTGCTTGATGGCATCATCGTACTCCGGCGCAAACGTCTTTCCGTGGATGGCGATTTTCATACTGCTAAGGAACGGCTATTGTCGTAAATAACGCATGAACGCATCGTATCGTTCGCGCATTTCCTCCTCCAGTTGCGGTGCGTGCAGGAAGGATTGAATTGAATACCCAAACCGTTGGAAGGTCTGGATGACCGGTTCGATGTCTTCCGTTGCAACCTTGATTGTCACCTCAACATTGCTGGAATTCTCCGATTGAGAAGTGGTGCAAGCGATGACGCGCGTTCCAGCACCTTCGGCGAGGCGTGCCACTTCCGAGATGGACAAATCGCCCTCGGGCACTTCCAAAATCACCACGCCACCGCGCGTCGCCCAGTGGGACTGCTCGGCCAAGAAATGCACCACCGATGCAGCATTGATACACCCCTTGTACACACCCTCATCCACGACGGGCAGGGCATCCACCTCCGCAGCTACCAATTGGCCCACGACGTCGTAGAGGTGGCTTTGCGGTGTGGTAAAAACGGCACGCGCTTGGAAGGTCGCCATGGGGGTCTCCTCGTCCAAATCCATCAAGTCGTCTTCGTAAATGAGCCCTGAAAACTCATCACCGTTCACCAAAGGCAAGTGGCGAACCTTGTATTCATCCATCAAATGAAGCACCCGACCGGCCGAATCTTCGGGCTTTACGGCCGGGAGATCAGAATTCATAATGCGCTCTGCGTACATGGCGTAATTTTGCGTCAATCCACCGATGGAATGTACCGGAGGTGTTGGAATCGAAAGGTACGGATGACACGACTCAGCGTCAACGTCAATAAAATTGCGACCCTGCGCAATGCACGTGGGGGAAGTGTTCCCAACGTGGCCCAAGCCGCCACGCGCATCCAACAATTTGGTGCTCAAGGGATTACAGTTCACCCGCGGCCAGATGAACGCCACATCACATACGCGGATGTGCGGGAATTGCGGGAAGTGGTCACCACGGAATTCAACGTGGAAGGCTATCCATCCACATCGTTTTTGGAGTTGGTTTTGGAGGCGCGCCCGGAACAAGTAACGCTCGTGCCCGACCCCCCAGGCGCGTTTACTTCCGATCACGGATGGGACGTCATCCAGCACCGGGACCTCCTCCAAGAAACCGTCCAGTCACTGCAAGCGGCAGGCATGCGCGTGAGCCTTTTCACCGGCACGGAGGAAATCCAAATTGAAGCCGCCGCCGCCATCGGTGCAGACCGCATCGAGCTCTACACCGAGCCGTATGCGCAGGGGTACGCGAACGGGCAATCCGAGGCGGTGGTGCCTTTTGCTCGTGCAGCCGCCTTCGCACACGCCTGTGGATTGGGGGTGAATGCGGGCCACGACCTCGATGCTAACAACCTACGGCATTTTGCGGCCAACGTGCCGTACCTGGAAGAAGTCAGCATCGGTCATGCACTCATTTCTGAAGCCTTGTATGCCGGGTTGGAACACACTGTAAAGACCTACCTCGCCTGTTTGGACATCCCCAGCCCATGATGCCCGATTGCCTTGAACTCTTCAGCCGAG
>CAXREW010000278.1:0-3279 GCA_964229455.1 Flavobacteriaceae bacterium
GCGTCGCGCTCGTCGTCGTTCGCGGGTTCTTCGGGGTAGTCGGGCAGGGCGAAGCCTGCGGTTTGCAATTCGGCAATGGCTGCTTTCAGCTGCGGGATGGACGCACTGATATTGGGCAACTTGATGATGTTCGCTTCGGGTCGCTTGGCCAATTCACCCAATTCGGCGAGGGCATCGTTCACGCGCTGGGCCTCCGGAAGGCGGTCATTGAATGCGGCGAGGATGCGGCCGGCCAAGCTGATATCGCGTGTTTCCAATTGGACGTTTGCGCGCTTGGCAAACGAGGTGACAATGGGCAGAAACGAGTACGTCGCCAGTGCGGGTGCCTCGTCTGTTTTCGTGTAAATGATTTTTGCCATGGGTTAGTCGAAATCAAATGCGTTTTGGACCCCAAACCGCAAATTTCAAAGCGGTTGCAAAGGTCGGACATAAAACGCCATAAACCAACGCTTCACGGGCGCTCATATGTCAAGTAGGCCGCGACGTTCCAAAAGTTCATTTCGGATTCGGTGAACGGTTGTGCGGTCGGTAAATCGATGATCAATTCATGCGCTCCGGCGTCGAGGTTCCCCAGTGAGACACGCACCGGCGGTACGTCGCTCCCCGGGCACCATCCCGAACGCGAATAATCACTCGAGGCAATGCGTTCATCGAGGCTGTCTCCCTTCCAGTAGGTACGTTCCATCCAAACCCCGGATGTGGGATTGAACCGCCGAAAGCTCGCACAATCGTCCCGCCAAGGCGTAAACGACAGGCACGTATCACCATCCCACGTCACGTGGTGTTCGCAACGCACAAACTCATCGCCGGTTCCGTGTCCTCCGTGTCCGGTAGCCGTGTAGTACAGGCTCGCATTGGTTGCTGGTTCATCCAGGTTCACTTTGATGGCCAAAGGCGCTTCAGCAAATCCGTCGTAGGCGGCTTGTTCGCTCCCGAATTTTGATGTATTCAAGAGTGGGAGGGTGGCCAATGCCTTACCCGGGATCACCGTTGCGGGATTGGGTTCAAAATCCAATTGAACGTCCAACGTATACCCCTCGCTCGTCCATGTATCGATGTACACCCCAAGCGTTGCAGAATCGCCAAGTGCCTCCCACAGATGGCTGATGTCAGCTTCCCAGTGCACGGAGTCTTCCCATTTCGGGATGTACACGGGTTTGTATTCGTCTAACCGCACGGAAGTACTGAAATGGCCCACGCCAAACGGGGTGATAAAGCGCAACAGCTCTAGGGTGGGTTGGAAGCCAGAGCTAGCCTCGTTGAGGGCAATGCCCGGATATTCCATTGGCGCCACGGTGTCCTTTGCGAATCCCACATCCAGCAAATTGGGAGCTGCATCGGGAAGCAGAACGAGCGAACCCGATTTGTCCCACGGGTCACCTGCGGATCGCAGCGTTACGTGGGCGGTGATGGTTGGCCGAACGTGAAAGGCGGGTATACCCACTGTGCGCGTAAGGAACCGTCCGTTATCCCAGCGGCGCCAGCCATCGTCCGCACGGAGGGAGTCCCAATTGGTGGAAGGCGCAAAAAAGATGTGCGTGCTGTCCATGCACTGAACCGTTCCATGTTGCTCGTTGACAATCGGCGTTTGGCACGAAAAAAGGGCGAAAAGCACTGCGCCACACGACCAGGGAAAGAACTTCTTCATCTCTATTGTAGTTTTATCGGTGTCCGATTCACACGAAACCAAACCTGCTCTCAAAGATGAAACAATTCTACTCGTCTCTTCGCGCCGTGGCTATCGCCACTTGTTGCGCATGGTTGCTGACGCCAATCACATCATTCGCTCAAGTTGACGAATGCGACGGCACGCGCTACCGCTACACGTCCGCATTTGAAAATTTCAACGTCTCCTACGACGTCGAATACGGCAATGCGATCAATGCAACCGGATTGTCTCAATCGCTGGTCGTGGACATCTATGAGCCGGAAGGAGATGCGAACACCATGCGTCCGTTGATCATCATGGCGCACGGCGGGTTTTTCATTGGAGGCGAGAACGACAACCCCGATGTGTTGGCGCTCTGCGAAGATTTGACCAAAATGGGGTACGTTATAGGTTCCATCACCTACCGCTTGGGCATCGATAATTTCCTCGACGTGTCAAACGCGTTGGTCCGTTCCGTGTGGCGCGGCTACCACGATGGAAAAGCAGCTGTGCGTTACTTCCGGAAGACCGCTGCAGAGGATGGCAACCCCTGGGGCATCGACCCCGATCGCATCTATTTCGCTGGGGTATCCGCTGGTGGGTTCATTGGCTTGCATCTTGCCTATGTTGACGACGAATCCGAAATCCCCGAGCAGGTGGACCAAGAAGACGCTGGCATGGGCGGGGGATTGGAAGGCGAATCGGGCAATCCTGGTTACAGCAGCACCGTTTCAGGTGTCATCAATATTGCGGGTGCGCTGAAGACGGCCGATTACCTGTCCGAGGGCGATGAGCCCCTGATCTCAGTGCACGGCACGGAGGACGGAACCGTGCCGTTCGGCACGGGAATGATTTCGCTCAGCGGAATCCCGGTAACCGAAGTTGACGGAAGTTCTGTCATCCATGCGGTCGCCGATGAGCTCGGTATTGAGAATTGCTTCACGGTGCTCGAAGGTGCCGATCACGTGGCCCACGTGGGAGACGCTGATGCGTATTACCAAACCTTGGGCACCGTTTCAGGAGCGTTATCAAGCTGGATATGTTCCGGATACGAGCCTATTTGCGGTCCCTACGACTATGAAGCCGTTGGTGTTGCCGAATGGCTGCAAGCTGAACACGGCCAGTGGCGCGCGTTCCCGACGGTCGTGGAGGCAGGTAAGGCCTTGCAGATCCAGTGGTTGACTTCTCCACAGACTGTGTGGAGTTATGATGTGTACGACGCTAGCGGTCGGGTCATTCAAACAGCAACCGGCTCGGGTGAATGGTTCGCCATTCCAACAGGAGATTTAAGTGCAGGATTGCACTTCATTCGCATTCCCGGCACGACAGAATCCCATCGTTTCTGGGTGCAGTAATCACTGCCCTTTGATGACTTGAAGCGAACGGGGTCCGTTTGCTGTTTCCAGCGCGACAATGTACTTGCCAGCGGGCCAGGCGCCTGATGGTATCACCAACGTTGAGGTGTTGGTCACGGTTTCTTGATGCACTATTCTGCCGCTGAAGCCGATCACGCGCAAGGATTGTACATCTTCCCCCAAGTTGAGGTTGAGGGTGCTGGTGAACGGATTTGGATACGCCCAGTTGGCTGGTGCTTCGGTGGTCGCGACGTTATTCGGCTCAACCACCTCGGG
>CAXREW010000279.1:0-2322 GCA_964229455.1 Flavobacteriaceae bacterium
CCAACTTGATTGTTTCCCATCATCCCATCGTGTTCAAAGGGTTGAAGCGGTTCACCGGGTCAAACTACGTGGAACGCACGGTCATGGCGGCCATTCGCCAGGGCATTCAGCTGTACGCCATTCACACCAACTTGGACAATGTGGCGGACGGTGTGAACCAACGGTTGGCCGGCCTCGTGGGCTGCACGATGGAAAGCCAACGCATCCTTCGTCCTAAAGCGAGCGTCCTGATGCAGGTCGTGGTGTACGTGCCCCAGGATCATGCGGAGGCGGTGCAGCAAGCGGTATTCGATGCGGGAGCAGGACAAATTGGAAATTACGACGAATGCGGGTGGTCGGTGGCCGGTCAAGGAACGTTTCGGCCACTGCCGGGCGCTCAGCCATACGCCGGTCAAGTCGGCGAGCGCGAGCGGGCAGACGAGGTAAGATTGGAGGTAGTAGTGGAACCGTGGAAACTCAGCGGCGTACTTCAAGCTATGAAAGCAGCCCATCCGTATGAGGAGGTTGCGCACAGCGTTTGGCCCCTCGAAAACACGTTGAGCAAAGTCGGCTCGGGCATGGTAGGGGAGTTGCCCCAAGCAATGGATGAGGCGGCGTTTTTGGACCAATTGAAGGAAACACTCGGATGCGGGGCTGTGAAGCACACGCGTTTGCTCGGGCGACCGGTGCGGAAAGTCGCCGTGTGCGGCGGATCGGGAAGCTTTTTGCTCGGGGACGCCATCCGCGCCGGGGCCGATGTTTTCGTGACTTCTGACTTCAAATACCACGAGTTTTTCGATGCCGATGGCCGCATCGTGATTGCGGACGTGGGGCATTATGAGAGTGAATGGCAAACAACGGACCTGATTCTCAAGCGCCTAAACGAAAAATTCCCTAATTTTGCCCTCCATTTGGCAAAGGCCAATCCGAATCCTATTCACTATCGCTGACCTCTACTATGGCTAAGAAAACCACTGCCTCCACTGCAGAAGACAAGCTGCGCGCACTGTATGACTTGCAATTGATTGACTCCCGCATCGATCGCATCCGCGTCGTTCGGGGTGAATTGCCGTTGGAGGTGGAAGACCTCGAAGACGAGATTACCGGCTTGCGCACCCGCTTGGAGCGCTTGGAAGAAGACCTCGATTTGGTCAACCAGCGCATTTCAGCGTACAAGATTCAGATCGAGGACAGCAAGGCCTTGATCGCGAAGTACACCGAGCAGCAAAACAACGTTCGCAACAACCGCGAGTTCGAATCCTTGAACAAGGAAATCGAATACCAGACCCTCGAGATTGAGTTGTGCGAAAAGCGCATCCGCGAGTGCCAAGCACAAGCAGAGCAGAAGGGTGAGGTGGTCACCGATAGCAAGGAGAAAGTAGAATTGCGCGAGGCCGACCTCGAAAGCAAGAAAACTGAGCTTTCTGAGATCGTTGCGGAAACACAGCAAGAAGAGGACGTATTGAACACCTTGAGCGCGAAGATGGCCAAGGGCATTGACGAGCGTTTGCTTGCCAGCTACCAGCGCATCCGCGGTGCGGCGAAGAACGGGTTGGCCGTGGTGCCAATCGAGCGTGAAGCGTCAGCCGGTTCGTACATCAAGATCCCACCACAGCGCCAAATCGACATCGCCCAGCGCAAGCGCATCATCGTTGATGAGCACAGCGGACGTATCCTCGTCGACAAGGAGTTGGCGGAAGAGGAAATGGCTCGCATGGAGACGCAAATCAGTAAGGCGCTCGCGAAAGTCAAGAAGTAATTTCAGGCTGAGCGGCCCCCCGCTCACTTGATTCACATTCGAAAACCCACGGTGGCCACGACCATTCCGTGGGTTTTCTGCATCAGACCGGCATCGAGCAGGTCGGGTGAGAAGAGGTAGATGTCGTTCTGGTAGACGCTGCGTCGGTAGGTCGACGCGAAATACCAGTTTTCGGTGCGGTACCCAAACCCCATGCTGCCGGTGTAGCGGTTGGCATCGGCCAGTACTTCGGCTGCTTGCGTGAAGGGCGAGGTTTCGAAGGAAGCCCCAGCTCGCAAGCGCCAGGCGCGCTGGACTCGGAATTCGCAACCGACCCGAGCGATGTGCGATGTGCCATACAGTTCAGCCGCGGCTTCATTTTCGCTCGCAAAATCGTACGCGCTGGGACCGGAGAAGGCCGAGGCGTTCAATGTGCCCGTGCCGTAATCGACGCGCTCGTAATCCGCACTCACGATGCCGGCCTTGCCCATGATGAAGGCGGCGGAAGCGATGAGGCGGGACGGGGTGTAGATGACATACTCAAGGCGGTTGAAGGGTGAGTTGTAATCGTACGATTCACCGGTGTTGAAGGTGCTTCGAACGGT
>CAXREW010000280.1:0-5681 GCA_964229455.1 Flavobacteriaceae bacterium
GTAAACAAAAAAACCCTGCTGCACGTCGTGGTTGTCCCCACCTTTCATTCGGGTCAATTGGCGATCAATCCACAGAAAGTCCGCCGACTTTTTGGCCCACCGGGCATCGCGCGGAACGGTGAGTTGCAGCCCTGCTCGTTGACCCAATTCGTCGCGGATCACCTCATTTTCACTCAAGCCAATCAACCCCGCGTAGCGATCCACCTCAATCCGATGAAACGCACTCAGCAGCTCCGAGCCGCGCGCATCCAACGCCATTGCCAGGCCTGCCGTGTCGCGGGCTTTGCCGATGACGTACAGCTGTTCGCGGGCGTATTTTTCCTTGAAGATTTTGACTTCCGGGGTCTGGGTATCCACGCGATCCGCCAACTCAAGGACAATGATGTTGCGGTGCGGTTTCCAACACCGGTCAAACGACTCCGGCTCGAGGTGCACGAGGTCGAACCACGGCTCGTATTGCGGCAAGACTGGAAAGGCCTGGTCAAAAATCGCCCGCAGGGTGTCGCCCACTGCTCCGCTCCAAACCGCTTCATCGCACACGACCACTATTTCACCCGCCGCGCCGACTTTCCCCGTCAAGGCCGAACGCGCCCCTTCCTGGCTTCCGCATGAAGCGAGCACAACGCATAAGGCGAGAATGACGGATTTAAAGTTTGCTGGGGTCTGCATGGATGATCAACTTTTGCCCGATTCGGATCATGGACCCCGATAGGTCGTTCCATTCTCTGAGTTGCCGGACGCTAACTCCATAACGGTCAGCAATCTTTCCCAGTACGTCGCCACTTTTTACGCGGTACGTCACCGGCTCCGGAACAAAGACGATTTCGGGTGTGCGTTCGGGGTCGATGAGCCGCATGCTGTCTTGGAAAGCCAAAAATGCCGGAATCTCCATCTGGGGCAACACGAGCGGCCAATGTTCTTCTGTGGCAGGAACAATGTCCATGCGGTACATGGGGTTCAGCCGCGCGAGCGTCGATTCATCGAGGTCCAACAACGGGACGATTTGGTCAAAGCGCATCACCTCGTCCACCATCACAGTGTCCAGAAACGCAAAGGGCGGCGCCACATCGCGGGGGAAGATGTTGTGTTCGGCAGGGAACTCCATCAGGTAGGCCACCGCCATGAAGGCCGGGACGTAATTGCGGGTTTCACGCGGCAGGAAAAACCGAATCTCCCAGAAGTTTCGTTTACCCCCGCTGCGTCGAATCGCGCGGTTCACGTTGCCGGGACCGGCATTGTACGCAGCCAACGCGAGGTACCAATCGTCGTACAGGGTGTACAATCGGCTGAGATATTTGCAGGCCGCCTCCGTGCTGCGCACCGGGTCCCGCCGTTCGTCGATGTACGAATCGATGCGCAAGCCTTGGTACTTGGCCGTCGCATACATGAACTGCCACAAACCACGAGCGCCAGCGTGGGAACGGGCCATTGGATTCAGGCCGGACTCCACCACTGCGAGGTACTTCAGTTCCAACGGGAGGCCGTGGCGATCGAGGGTTTCTTCAAATAGAGGAAAGTAGCCCGGAGCGCGACCGAGCATCGTGCCGAGGTGCTTTTTGCGCTTGCTGGCGTAAAAGGCAATGCGCGAATGGACCACCGGATTCCAAGCGAGGTCCAACGGCGATCGACTGTCGAGCCAATCCATGCGGGCCTGGAGGGCCGCCGTATCCAGTGCCGGGGTTTCGCCTTCTTCAAAATTGTGGATGTTCAACAGGCTGGTATCCGAAGAAAAGCACCAGTTCTCATCCAAGTAACCAAGCCACGCCAATTCCGCCGAAGACAGCTCGAGAGGCAATGACTCCTCGGCACTTAATGCAGCGGTGTCGGATGCGAGCGTGTCGGATATGGCAACTTGTTCAGCCGTCGGAGCTTGCCCCCAACCCATGGCCGTAGCCAAGCTGAATGCACAAGCCAAAAAGTGCGCCTGAGGTCGCCCCATTAGCCTTCGGAACCGTCTTGTTCCTTCTCGTCGTTGTTGGTCGCGTCTTTGAATTCCTTCACACCCCGCCCAAGTCCCTTCATCAACTCAGGAATTTTCTTTCCGCCAAACAACAAAAGCACCACAAGGGCGATGAGCAGAATAGAACCGGGATTCATTGCATTGAACATGGCCAAAAATTTTCCCGAAGGTCTGAAGAAATTACCAATCACGCACGCTGCGGGGCACGGGGTTACGAACAGGCCAAAGCGCAATTGTCAATCAGACGAACCCCACCCACTTGTGCCGCGACAATGGCAAACGCCTCGGGGCCGAAAGGGCCATCATTCCACGGTTCAAACGACTTGGCATTCACCACATCGATGTACTCCAACTCCACCCCCTCCATCTCAGCCGCTTCCGCTTCTATGGCACACAACAAGGATTGAACATCCCCTTGATTGCTTGCCGCGTTTTTGATGCGGTTGAGCCAGACATGGAGTGCGAGGGCGTCCGTACGAGAGGTACCAACGAGCCGCACGTTTCGGCTGCTCATGGCCAATCCGTCGGATTCTCGAACCAACGGACAACCGACGATTTCAAGGCCGGCGAACTCCTCCTCTGCCAACCGCCGGATCACGGCCAACTGCTGCAGGTCCTTTTCTCCGAAGAATGCCATGTCCGCTTCAACAGCCAAAAACAGCTTTCGCACTACGGCTACGACCCCATCGAAATGTCCTTGGCGTTTCTGCCCCTCGTATGCCGACGTCAGCAGCCCATAATCCACGGGGGCGACCTCGAGATTGCCTCCATACAGCACATCCACGTGGGGCGCAAAGACCACCGTTGCACCGGCCTGCTGTGCCACTTCGAGGTCTTTGTCCAGCGTCAGGGGATAGGTCTCAAAGTCTTCTTGATTGTTGAACTGAGTCGGGTTGACGAAAATGCTCACCACCACTTCCTCACAGGCCTGAGCCGCCTGTTCAATGAGCGAAGCATGCCCCGGATGAAGCGCTCCCATGGTCGGCACGAAGCCCACGCGTTTGCCCGCTGCTTTTGATGCGTGGATGGTGCTTTTTAGCTCCTCAATTGTCGTACACCTGTTCATCGCTTGAACCCCTTGTTCTACCCGGTTTTACTTGGATTTCGACCGAAAATTACGTACATTTGATATTCGTTCGAACCAAACAAATCACTTGCCGTCATGGAGAAAGCAAGAATCCTCTACATTTCCCAACACATTGTACCCTTCTTGCCTGCCACCCAGATGAGCTCTGTGAGCCGAAATCTTCCGCAAGCCGTACATGAAAAGGGAAGAGAGATTCGGGTATTTACTCCACGTTTTGGTAAAATTAACGAGCGCCGTCACCAACTCCACGAGGTGATTCGGCTTTCCGGTATGAACCTCTTGATTGACGACACGGACCATCCGCTTGTCATCAAGGTCGCGTCGATTCCAACGGCGCGCATGCAGGTTTACTTCAACGACAACGACGAGTACTTCAAGCGCAAGGCGGTCTTGCACGACGAGAATGACAACCTGTTCGAAGACAACGATGAGCGGACCATTTTCTTCGCACGCGGCGTCCTTGAGACCGTGAAGAAGTTAGGTTGGGCACCGGACATCATTCACTGCAACGGCTGGATGACTGCAGCTGTTCCGGTTTACTTGAAGCAGCTCTTTGCCAGCGATCCATACTTCGCCGATAGCAAGATCATCACGAGCATCTACGACGAGGGCTTTGAGGGCGCTTTGGACAGCCGCATGGCAGAGAAAATGCAACAAGATGGCATCACTGCGGATTCCATTTCATGCATCGAGACCCCTACGTTTGACGCCTTGAATGCCTTGTCGATTCAGCACTCCGACGGACTGATTGTAGGGTCAGAAGACCTCGCGCCTGAAACCGCTCAAGCCATTGAGAGTGCAGGTATACCTGTCCTCGGATACCACGGTGAGGAAGGCTACGTCACCGACATCAACAATTTTTACGACACGATTTTAGAGGGAAAGGCTGAGGCTGTCTCGTAATTGTTGAACTTCGCGGCATGATAAAGATCACCGCAAGTCAGTACGGGGCAGTCGTGGCGAGTATCCTAGGGTTCGCCCTCCTGACCGGTTGTAAAAAGCCCTCCACCGACATCGGACTGGAATTTGCCCAGGAAGATTTGCTGGGATTGTACCAAACCGACACCCTTGCGTTGACCTTCGAACCGGTTCGAGAGGACAGCTTAGAAACAAGCCACCTGAGTACGGCTGTATTGGGCAACATGGAGCATCCGTTTTTCGGCATGCACCAAGGGGCTTTTGCCGCCCAGCTTCGATTGAGTGCCCCTGACATTAATTTTGGAACCAACCCCGTCGTCGACAGCATTTACCTGTCGTTGAACTAAACCGGCGACCGGTACGGCGAATTGAGTCCGCAGAACATCCGGGTCATGCAGTTGCTTGATACCCTCACTTTTGATTCTGCCTACTTTTCCAACCAAGCAATCGCTACCACGGAAATCGACCTCGCCGATCCGGCCTACCAGCCCGTGGTATTGAACCCACGCGAAACCCTTTACATCGGCGGCGACACCGTCGCGCCAGAAGTGCGCATCTACCTTGACAATGCGTTTGGGCAGTCTTTGCTTGAAGCTGATTCATCCGTGTACGACTCCAACCAAGATTGGCGGGAGTACTTCCCTGGATTGCTCATTGCACCAGATTCCGACGGACCCGGGCAAGGCGCGGTGGGCATCGATGTCACAACCGGACTCAGCCGTATGCGGTTGCACTACCACAGCGACACCGATAGCGCCGCCACATACGAATTCATCATCAACGCGCTGAGCCCGCGTAACAACCTCTTCGCACACCAATGGTACCCGCCCTTCCAAGCGTTGGATGAAGCCTACATCACCGCCTTGGACGGTTCGCTGCAAGCCGGCGTCTTTTCCGGAGCTGGCCTCAAGACCCGCATCCAACTGCCGGGCTTGACGGCATGGGAAAGCGAACGGGACGAATACCGAGCGGTGCACAAAGCGGAATTGTGGTTGCCGGTGGATCCCCAATTTAACGACCCGCGTTACCCCATCCCTTCTCAGTTGTTCATCCTTTCGGAAAACGAAGCCGGGGAGGCCGTGTCTACGCCAGACCAAACGTCCATCGGACTCGCCATCAACGGCAACTATGACGCCGCCGAAAAAGCATACCGATTCAACATTTCCCAAACCTTTCAGCAAATGCTGAACGGCACGTACGAATCGGACAAGCTCTACGTTGTTTCTTCCCGAGCAGGGATCTCGCTCCAAGGCGTCATCCTGAACGGGCCGGAGGTTGCACCGCTCGCCGGCGACACCACGAACTGGAAGCCCAATGCGCGCCTCGTGGTGACGTGGAGCGAATAGGTATTGTTGTTAAATTCGTATTGCGATGTGCGGTATTGTTGGATATATAGGTGATAAAGACTGCTTTCCCATTCTCATCAATGGTTTGCAGCGACTCGAATACCGCGGATACGACAGCGCTGGTGTTGCTGTTTTTGATGGTACGGATGCCATCCAAGTCAAAAAGAAAAAAGGAAAGGTCGAGGATCTCTTGTCCTTCGTTGGCGACGAAGTTCCAGCCGGCTCCATGGGCATCGGTCACACCCGATGGGCCACGCACGGTCCGCCCAACGACGTCAATGCCCACCCGCACACCGCGCGTTTCGGACGCCTCGCCATGATCCACAATGGCATCATCGAGAATTACGAGTCCCTCCGCACCAGCCTCGAG
>CAXREW010000281.1:0-2342 GCA_964229455.1 Flavobacteriaceae bacterium
ATGGCCAATCCGCTGCCCAAGGTGCCGAGATAGAGCAAGCCCAAATCGGTGGCGAATTGCCCGGTTGCGCCAATCCAGTGGTCCCATGCGCTGTTGCCCCACTGGTTCGTCAGGGTGGCGACATAGCCGCTAACCCATGGCGTGAAGACCAACCAGAAGAAGCCGTACCGGATAGCCGTCCAACTTGACCCCAAGGGCCGTTGGGTGATCAGTGACCAACTCCACCGTCCGAGCAGCACGGGCAGCGCCAGCACACCCAATCCGAATCCCTGACGCCCCAGCCAAAAGGCAAAATGCGCGCCGGCTCCGCCAAGCCAGTTGTGAAACGGCTCTCGGCTGGCATCGACGGGCGAATCTGCCACGCCTTCAGCAACCAGTGCGTAATCGCTCGCCCCGGTAAAGAGCCCCGAGACCAAGGCAATGACCATGAAAATGGACCCTGCCAGCATCAACACACCATGCACAGCTTGAACACGCGGGTCGCCAAACCAAGTTTTCGCGGACTGGAAGAATACCCGCAACCGGCTGGGTTTTTTGGCCTTTTTGGCCTTGGGTGCCGGCTTGGATTTGGGTTTTGTCTTCGCTTTGGATTTGAACATGGCGGGTCGGACCTTGAAGCAATGAAAGCTAAGACGGGAAACGCCCGCCTGCAGGGGGAATCCGCCCGGCTTTTCCACGTTGAATTGTTGGGTTTGGCTAAACCCCTTGTAAGGTCGTCAGGATTGGTTATATTTGCACTCCAATTTTCGAAAGATGGCCAAGAAAGGCAACCGCGTACAAGTGATTTTGGAGTGCACCGAGCACAAGGATTCTGGCATGCCCGGAACATCCCGCTACATCACGACCAAGAATCGGAAGAACACTCCGGATCGTATCGAATTGAAGAAGTACAACCCGGTGTTGCGCAAGTACACCCTCCACAAAGAGATTAAATAAACTGAGCCATGGCAAAGAAAACAGTAGCATCGCTCCAGACTGGTGGAGGTAAGCAGCACACGAAAGTGATCAAGATGGTACGCAGCGCTAAGACTGGTGCCTACACCTTCCGTGAGGAGGTGGTTCACAACGACGACGTAAAAGACTGGTTGGCTCGCGACTGATTGCGCGCCAACGCATGGAATTGGGCCGAACTCCAGTGGAGACGGCCCTTTTTTTATCCCTTAACTTTCGTTCAACATGAGTTTTTTCAAGCGCATTTTCTCGGGCAAGCAAAAGGAAAGCTTGGACAGCGGACTGGAAAAGTCGCGATCCAATGTCTTCCAAAAGCTGTCCAAGGTCTTCACCGGCCGCCGCCGCGTGGACGAGGATTTGATGGATGAATTGGAAGAGGCAATGATTACCGCCGATGTGGGGGTGGATACCACCATGAAAATCCTGGATCGTTTGCGCAAGCGCGCCCGGTTTGAAGCATACGCCGAGGTGGAAGAACTGTACACCATGTTGCGCGAAGAGATTGGCGGGTTGTTCACCGAGGATGTACAAGGCGCCGCTGCCGTCAATGAGCCGGCGGCTGGTCAGCCCCACGTCATCATGGTTGTCGGCGTGAACGGTGTGGGCAAGACCACGTCCATTGGCAAATTGGCATGGCGTTACAAGCAAGCCGGAAAGCGCGTGTTGCTCGGAGCGGCGGATACCTTCCGTGCTGCAGCCATTGATCAATTGAAAATTTGGTCGGAGCGCGCCGGCGTGGACATCATCGCCCAGCACATGGGTGCAGACCCGGCGGCCGTGGCCTTTGACACGTTGGAAGCCGCTGTGGCGCGCAACTCAGAAGTGGTCATCATCGATACCGCAGGACGTTTGCACAACAAGCGCGGATTGATGGAGGAATTGACCAAAATCCGCCGCGTGATGGACCGCATTGTGCCCGGCGCGCCACATGAGGTATTGCTCGTACTCGACGGCTCAACCGGCCAAAACGCCGTGGAGCAAGCCAAGCAATTCACTTCCGCAACCGACGTAACCGGACTCGTCCTCACCAAGTTGGACGGCACAGCCAAAGGCGGGGTCGTCCTAGCGATTTCGGACCAGCTGAGCATTCCCGTACGCTTCATTGGCATTGGTGAGAAGATGGAGGACCTGCAAGACTTTGAGGTGATTGAATTCATCGATAGCTTGTTGCCTGCTGACTGGGAATCCCAAAACGCCTAAGGACCATGAGAACCCGAACGACGAAACCGCGCAAAGTGAATGTGGTGACCTTGGGATGCGCCAAGAACATCTACGATTCCGAAGTTTTGATGGGCCAATTGCGGGCCAATGAATTCGAGGTCGAGCACGAGTCCAAAGCGGACGACGCAGGCATCGTCATCGTCAATACGTGCGGGTTCATCGAGAGTGCC
>CAXREW010000282.1:0-7638 GCA_964229455.1 Flavobacteriaceae bacterium
GTCCACTTCGATGTTGTAGCTCTTCAACTCCCGGATTACGTCGGTGACTTTGGTGTTGCGGATGTCCGCGACGTCTTCTTTGAAGGTGAGGCCCATGACCAGGATGCGGGAATCGAGGGGGTTGCGGCCTTGGGCGAGCATGCGTTTGACCACCTGTTTGCCTACGTGGGCCCCCATGGCATCGTTGACAAACCGGCCTGAATTGATGACCCGGGCGTGGTAGCCGAGCTTGTCCGATTTCCACGTCAAGTAGTACGGGTCGATGCCGATGCAGTGCCCGCCCACCAAACCGGGACTGAACTTCAGGAAGTTCCATTTCGTGCCCGCGGCCTCAAGTACCTCGTAGGTGTTGATGCCGATGCGCTCGAAGATGATGCTCAGCTCGTTGATGAGGGCGATGTTGACGTCGCGCTGCGTATTCTCGATGATCTTGGAGGCCTCAGCCACCTTGATGCTCGACGCTCTGTGGGTGCCTGCTTTGACGACGAGGTCGTAGGTGCGGGCGATGTGGTCGGCACTTTCGGTGCACGACCCGCTTACGACCTTGACGATGGTCTCGATGGTGTTGACTTTGTCCCCGGGGTTGATGCGCTCGGGACTGTAGCCGACCTTGAAATCTTCGTTGAATTTTAAGCCACTGACTTCTTCTAGCACCGGCACGCAATCATCTTCGGTGCAGCCGGGGTAAACCGTGGATTCGTACACCACGTAGTCGCCTGGTTTCAGCGCGGACCCCACAGTTGCTGACGCACTGAGTAGAGGTTTCAAGTCGGGCTGGTTGCTTTGGTTGATGGGAGTGGGGACAGCCACGACGTGGAACTGCGCCTGTTTCAAATCGTCTGGGTTGGCGGTAAACGTGATGTCGCATCCGTCGAAATCCGACGCCTCCAATTCCTCCGACGGATCGATGCGGTTCTTCATCATCTCCACGCGCTCCGGGTTGATGTCAAATCCGATGACCTTGATGTGCTTGGCAAACGCTAACGCGATTGGCAATCCAACGTACCCGAGTCCCACCACGCTCATCGTGGCTTCGCCGTCCAAGAGCTTCTCATGCATTCCCATGTGTTCCTTCTTTTGCAACAGCAGGTTGTCCCGCTGCGTCTTGCTTTAATCTGTATGCTTCGCCGCTTTCAGGGCAAGTGGCCCGCCCGTTTTGATCAAATTCCAATCGGTGTCCGTAGGCGGACATCCACCCCATTTGGCGGGCTGGATTCCCCACGACCAGCGCGTAGGCTGGTACGTTTTTCGTTACAACCGCTCCGGCGCCAATGAAGGCGTAGGGGCCAATATCGTGGCCGCAGACGATGGTGGCGTTGGCCCCTATGCTGGCGCCGCGCCCCACGTGGGTGCGGGCGTACTGGCCACGGCGGTTGACCGCGCTGCGTGGATTGGTCACGTTGGTGAATACGCAACTGGGACCGAGGAAGACGTCGTCATCGCAGGTAACGCCTTCATAGATGCTCACGTTGTTCTGGACCTTGACGTTTGCGCCCAGGACGACTCCGGGGGAGACCACGACGTTTTGGCCGATGTTGCAGCGTTCGCCCAACATGGCGCCTGGCATAATGTGGCTGAAATGCCAAATCTTGGTGCCCGCTCCGATGCTGGCTCCCTCGTCGATGACTGCGGTTTCGTGGGCTTGGTAATTCACGTTGGCGTCACGCTTTTTTGAAGGCCTTGAAGTCCTTGTGTTCAGACGTGTTCAATTCCTCCGGTGTTAGGGTCTGAAAATACGCATAGGTGCGCTTCAGGCCTTCCGCTCGGTCGACGGTGGGCGCCCAACCCAAAACTTCCTTCGCCCGCGTGATGTCGGGACGGCGTTGTTTGGGATCGTTTTCGGGCAATTCCCGGTAGACCACTTTCTGGTCCGTACCGGTGAGGGCGATGATCTCTTCTGCGAAATCGCCAATGGTGATCTCGTCGGGGTTGCCGATGTTGACCGGACGGGTTTCGTTCGAAAAGTGCAGGCGGACAATGCCTTCCACAAGGTCATCGACGTAACAGAAACTGCGGGTCTGGCTGCCGTCGCCAAAGACGGTCAGGTCTTCCCCGCGGAGTGCCTGGCCAATGAATGCCGGCAGCACACGGCCGTCGTTCAGGCGCATGCGCGGCCCGTAGGTGTTGAAGATGCGGACGATGCGCGTCTCCAACCCGTGGTAACGGTGGTACGCCATCGTAATCGATTCCTGGAAGCGCTTGGCTTCGTCGTAGACGCCACGCGGGCCGATGGTGTTGACGTGACCGAAGTACTCTTCGTGCTGGGGATGCACTTCTGGGTCGCCGTATATCTCGCTGGTCGAGGCGATGGTGACGCGGGCGCCTTTGTGTTTGGCCAAACCGAGGCAGTTGTGCACACCGAGCGATCCGACCTTGAGGGTTTGGATGGGGATTTTCAAATAGTCAATCGGCGATGCCGGAGAGGCAAAATGCAGGATGTGGTCCAAGTCGCCCTCGATGTCAATGTACTCTGTGACGTCGTGCTTGTGGAAGGTGAAATGGGGATGGTCCTGCAGGTGGGCGATGTTTTTCAGGTCGCCGGTGATGAGGTTGTCCATGGCTTCAACCTTGAACCCCTCAGCGATGAAGCGGTCGCACAGGTGAGAACCCAGAAACCCTGCTGCCCCGGTGATGAGTACGCGCTCCATCAAGCGGGGTGTACCGTTGAACGACCGATGCTCTTGTAATAGAAGCCATGGTCGCGCATAGCGTCCAGTTCGTACAAGTTGCGGCCGTCAAAAATGACTGGAGCCGCCAGTCGGGATTTGACATCGTCCATATTGGGGTTGCGGAACACCTGCCATTCTGTGCAGATGAGCAAGGCGTCGGCCCCATCCAATGCTTCCATGTGGTCGGAGGCGTATTGGACCTGGTCGCCGATGCGTCCGCGGACGTTGTCCATGGCTTCTGGGTCGAATGCGATGACTTCTGCACCCGCTGCCGTGAGCTTGTCGATCATGTACAGTGCCGGAGCCTCGCGGATATCGTCCGTTTCAGGTTTGAATGCGAGCCCCCACAATGCAATTTTCTTTCCGTTGAGGTCGCCTTTGAAGTAATCCCGCAGGGGATCGAACAGGATGGTCTTTTGGGCTTCGTTGGCCCGCATCACGCTGGTCAAAATACCGAATTCAAAGTCGGCTTGCTGACCGCTCTTATGTAAGGCCTGTACGTCCTTGGGGAAGCAACTGCCGCCGTACCCGATGCCCGGGAAGAGGAACCGCGACCCAATGCGCGTATCCGTGCCCATGCCGCGCCGCACCTTGTCCACGTCTGCTCCCACCAACTCGCAAAAGTTGGCCACCTCGTTCATGAAGGTGATTTTCGTCGCTAGGAACGAATTGGCTGCGTACTTGGTGAGTTCCGCGCTCTTTTCGTCCATGAAAATGATGGGGTTGCCTTGGCGCACAAACGGCTTGTACAGCTCTTCCATCAGTTTTTGGGCGCGGGCGCTGGAGCACCCGATGACCACCCGGTCAGGTTTCATGAAGTCATCGACTGCAAACCCTTCCCGCAGGAATTCGGGATTCGAAACGATGTCGAAGTCCACGTTGGCGTGTGCGGCCACAGCTGCGTGCACCTTTTCAGCGGTGCCAACCGGCACGGTGCTTTTGTCGATGATGACCTTGTAGTCCTTGATCATCTTGCCGAGTTCATCGGCGACCCCGAGAACGTAGCTCAAATCCGCCGAACCGTCTTCGCCCGGAGGCGTGGGGAGCGCCAGGAAAATCAGCGTGGCGTCGGCCACCGCTTCCGCGAGCGAGGTCGTGAAGGCAAGGCGGCCCGCCTTGATGTTGCGCTCGAACAATACGTCGAGGTGAGGTTCGTAAATCGGGATGTTGCCCGCCTTCATAGAGGCGACTTTCTGTTCGTCGATGTCGACGCAGACCACGTCGTTGCCCGTCTCCGCGAAACATGTCCCCGTGACGAGGCCCACGTATCCGGTTCCTACTACCGCTATCTTCATTGCTTTTTTATTGGTCTATAAATTTAAGAATTATACCCGAGATGAACTGCTGCTGCTCGTCGGTTAATTCCGTGTGCATGGGCAGCGATAGAACAGTTTTTGCCAACCCAGAGCTCACGGGGTACACTTCCGGATTGTATTGGAATTGCGAAAAGGCTTGCTGCGCGTGTCCCGGCACCGGGTAGTAAATGCCTGACGGAACATCGTGTTCAGCCAGGTGCGCGCGAAGTGCATCGCGCTTGCCGCCGTCGATTTTCAGGGTGTACTGGTGGAACACGTGGGAGCTACGGTGTTCGCGCACCGGAATGTGCAGACCAGCGCCGCCTTCGAGCAGGGCGTCGTACCGCGCTGCGGCGGCTTGCCGTGCAGCGAGGTAGCTCCGCAGGTGCTTGAGTTTCACCCGGAGGATGGCCGCTTGCAACCCGTCCAATCGGGAATTGATGCCGACCACATCGTGGTGGTATTGCTTGGCCATGCCGTGGTTGGCGATCTGCTTGCAGCGCGCCGCAACGGCGTCATCGGAGGTGACAATCGCACCGCCGTCGCCCATGCACCCGAGGTTTTTGGAAGGGAAAAAACTCGTGGTGCCCATCAGCCCAAATGTACCGGACTGCCCGTGGCGGTTGGTGTTCCCGCACCAGGCGGCGCCAATGGCTTGGGCATTGTCTTCGATGATGGGAATGCCGCTGGCCTCGCTGATGTCCATCAGGGCGTCCATATCGGCCATTTGACCAAATAGGTGAACGGGCACGATGGCCTTCGTTCGTGGGGTGATGGCGGCGCGCACCTGCTCTGGGTCGATGGTGAAGGTATCCGGATGCACGTCAACGAGCACCGGTTTGGCCCCCATCAAGGCAACCACTTCCACCGTGGAGATGAAAGTGAATCCGGTGGTGATCACTTCGTCGCCCGGTCCCACATCCAGCGCCATCAAGGCAATTTGCAGGGCGTCGGTGCCGTTTCCACAGGGAATCACATGCTTCGCTCCGGTAAATTCAGCCAACTCGTCCGCAAAAGCCGCTACTTCTGGGCCTTTGACGAAGGCGCCCGTGGCCATGACGCGGCCGATGGCTTCGTCGAGTTCCGTTTGGATTTTGGCATGCTGGCCGACCAGGTCGACCATGTGGATTTTTTGATTCACCATCCCGAGTTGAATTTCAAAAATACCCCGGCCCAACGCGGTTATCTTCACAATGATTCAAAAAAGCTAACACGGCATTGGTAACTTGCAAGCACCGATGAGACCGACCTATTTCGCATCCTTGATTTTGTTGCTGACCGTGGCGATTGCGCCAGCATGGGGCCAACGTTCCGTTCGGGACAGCGCGCTCTTCTCACCGCACATCCACATACACGGCGGCGGCGGGGCGGCGCTCGGAGAGTTGGGCGATCGGTTTGGGAGCGGAGGTGTCTTCGGCGCGGGCTTCCACGTCAAATTCCGTTCGGGATGGTTTGCCGGGGCAAACGCGAATTTTGGATTCGGCTACCGAGTGGAAGAGGAGGGGGTTCTGTCCAACCTCTTGACGCCGAATGGTCAGTTGATCGACAACGAAGGCCAAGTGGCACTGCTCACCATTTCGGGACGCAGCGGGCTTTTCACACTGGATGGGGGGAAGCTATTACCCCTGCAAGGCAAGAACCCCAACACCGGCATCTTACTTCTCGCTGGCGTGGGTTCTGTCCACCACCGCGTTCATTTTGAAAACACCGAGAACCCCATCACGCAGCTTGATCAGCCCTACCTGTCCGGCTACGATCGCCTGACGTGGGGCGTGGCGGTGAAGGAGTTTGTGGGGTATTGGCACATGAGTGACAACGGCCTCGTCAATTGGTTTGGTGGGCTGGAATTCTGGCAGGCGCGCACATGGCCGCAACGTCCGATGAATTTTGACACACAGGAAGTTGAGGAAGGCCCGAGGAACGACCGATTTGTTTCGTTGCAGGTGGGCTGGGTGTTTCATATCTACAAGCGGTCTTCATCCGTTGAACATTGGTACTGATGGGCGGCTTATGGCACGGAATTGCGATGCGGGTTTACCGCGCGGGAATTGGCTTGGTGGCGGCGTTCGGTCACGCCAAGGCCCGCGGCTGGTTGGCCATGCGCGAAGGCCGGTTGGAGGCGCTTGGCGTTGCTACGTCACGGCTCAAACCGGGGCAGCAGTGGATGTGGTTTCACTGTGCTTCCGTTGGTGAATACGAGCAAGCCCGACCGGTGATGGAGGCTTGGCGCTCCTTGCATCCGCGAGATGCGATTTTGCTGTCGTTTTATAGTGCTTCGGGGTGGGAGGCGTTCACTCGCCGCCAGCCGGAATGGTGGACAGCAGTTGATCACGTGACGGCGATGCCGTTGGATGTGAGCGCCTCGATGCGATCGTTTTTCCAGGCTGCAGGAGGCGCTGAACGTTTGCGTGGACTCCTCTTCGCTAAGTATGATGTGTGGCCGACGTTGGTCGCCGAGTTAACTCAGGCTCGCGTGCCTGTCGGTCTGTTTGCTGGCCATGTCCTGCCCGGACGGTGGCCGTTTCGATGGGGCGGAGGTTACCAGCGTCAAGCGTGGAAGGAAATGCGCCGTGTTTGGGTGCAGACGGAGACTTCCTTGTCAACCCTGTCTGCCCATGGTGTGAATGCCGAAGTAGCAGGCGACCCTCGGTTCGACCGGGTATTAGAGGCCGTGGGCCAGCATCAGCCCGATCAATTGTTGCAATCGTGGGTCAACGACCGACCGTGCCTCGTGGTCGGAAGTGCTTGGCAATCCGAGTGGGACGCGGCACGCGAGGCCTGGCAAGAAGGGCAGTGCGCCATTGTCGTTCCCCACGAATGGACGGCTGAAGGCATCGCCACTGAGGCGTCACGATGGGAAGCCATGGGAGCCAGACCCGTGGTATGGAGTGCTCACCGAAGCAGGGATGCGCGTGCGGCATTGCCGAAAGGCGATGTGTTGATCGTTGTTAGTATGGGGGAGTTGTTGGACGTCTATGCGGTGGCCGACGTCGTGGTCGTAGGGGGTGGATTTGGCAACGGCGTCCACAACACGCTCGAACCGGCGGCCCATGGCAAGCGCATCTTGGTTGGTATGGAGGTGGGACGATTTGCGGAGGTGGCTGCGCTGGAAAAAATCGGCGCTTTGAGCGTCTGCAATTCGCCTTCCGCTTTGTGCGAGGCCATTCACAATGCTCTTGAGAATCTCGAAGGGTCGCGCAGCCAAGGAGCAAATGCCGCCGAATACGCACATCAAAATGCGGGTGCCGGAATGGCCATCGCACAGGGGTGGAGCAACGCGCTGTAACCAGCCTACCGTTCCTGCTTTTTTAGCCTAAATTTGCCCGGTCTCATTGAGGCCATCTGCCTGGATGGTGGAATTGGTAGACACGACAGACTTAAAATCTGTTGACCCGAAGGGTCGTGCGGGTTCAAGTCCCGCTCCGGGTACCAAACGGGAGATTGCAGCGATGCGGTCTCCCGTTTTTTGGTTTTCGGTTTGTAACTGATTGACTGACTGAAAGATGAGGTCGAACCCTTCTTTGAAGACAGGGGTTCGATACTTTCCAGCCTTCAACTCCAATTTTTCGGCGAGTATCGAACTCAATAGTTGATGTTTGGTCTCGATGGAGGCTGAATTGAACACGCCATTGAGGTTTGAGATCAAAGAAATCCCGAAGGGAATAAAGTCCTCG
>CAXREW010000283.1:0-5963 GCA_964229455.1 Flavobacteriaceae bacterium
GCGACCACCGAGATCTACACTCGGTACAACACTCTTTCCCTACACGACGCTCTTCCGATCTTGATTACCCGCCGTCAAGGTGTCACCACCAACCGTGTGGCGTACATCGGCACCGGCAACTTCCACGAGCAACGGGCCAAGGTGTTCTGCGACTTCGGATACCTCACTTCCGACGCGGGCATCACCCAGGAAGTGGCGGACCTCTTCAGTTTTTTCGCCCACAACTACGAGCGTCCTCGGTTCAAGCATTTGGTTGTGAGCCCATACACGACGCGCACGCGCTTTGCTCAATTGGTTCGGCAGGAAATCAAGCACGTCAAAGCCGGGCGAAAAGGCCGAATCATTTTGAAGCTCAACAACCTCGTGGATGCGGCGATGATCGAATTGCTGTATGTAGCGAGCCAGGCGGGGGTGAAGGTGGATTTGATCGTAAGGGGAATCTGTTCATTGAAGCCCGGGGTGGAAGGATTGAGTGAAAACATCCGCGCGCGCAGCATCGTTGGCCGCGATCTAGAACACGGTCGGGTGTTGTACTTCGCCAATGATGGCAATCCACTTTACTTCCTCAGTTCTGCCGATTGGATGGGCCGCAACCTCGATCGCCGCGTAGAAGTGAGCGTTCCCATTCGCGACCCGCAGTTGCAGGCCCAAATTGGCGCCATGTTGGAATTGCAGTTGAAGGACAACGTACGCGCTCGTAAATTGGACATTCAACTCCGAAACAAATTCGCCGCCGGTCGGTCCAAACGCATCAAACTCGACTGCCAACAGGCGCTGTACGAACGGTATTTGAACCAGAACGACACGTGAACATGGTCGATTCCAAGGCATCCCACAGTCAGCGTTACGCCGCCATTGACGTCGGTTCCAACGCCGTCCGATTGCTCATCAAGGAGCTGGATTGGTCGGCGGGTAAGATTGCGCAAGAAGAAGTGGTCGCTTACTACCGGGTGCCGCTTCGATTGGGGGCGAGGGTGTTCAATTCTGGTCAGCTATCCGAAGCGGCCATGGAGGACCTTGGGCAGGTGATGCAGGCGTTCAAGCTGTTGATGGACGTGCAGGGTGTGGTCCGATTCCGGGCGTGCGCCACCAGTGCACTGCGCACAGCAGAAAACAGAGACCACGTCATCCAACAGGTGGCCGAAGCATCAGGCATAAAGATTGAGCTGATCCCCGGTAAAGAAGAGGCGGATTTGATCCTGAGCAATTTCGCGAACAACCGCTGGAGCGAAGAATCCAATTTGTTGTGCATCGACGTGGGCGGCGGTTCAACTGAGCTTTCGGTGTTGAAGCATGGAGTGTGCACTGCGCGTAGGAGTTTCAAACTCGGCACGGTTCGCATGCTCAATGATGCTGTGGATGCCGACGAATGGAAACGCCTCAATAAGTTCATCGACAAACAGGTGGAGCGAAAGGACCTGACTGTGGTCGGTACCGGCGGCAATATCAACCGTTTCCACAAGGTGGCTCGCATCAAAAAAAGCAAGCCACTGCCGCTGGAGACGCTCGAAAAGTGGGTCGAAAGGATCAAAGAGGTGCCCGTACACGAGCGCTCACTAAAATTCGGATTCAAGCACAACCGGTCGGACGTGATTGTGCCTGCAGGTGTAATCTACCGCAGCATCATGAGCCTGGCAGGCGCAAAAGAAATCTACGTCCCGAAGGTGGGGCTCTCCGACGGCATCATCCTTCAGTTGGCTGAAGCCGATCGTTAAGTATTACTTCAGCGACTCCGAGAGGAACTTGTCCACTTGGAAGTAGCGCTTGGGCTTGAGGACGATTTTGCCCTCCTTGTCCAACAAGAAGTAGGTGGGGGTGGCTGTCACCTTGTACTCGGAGACGACGGGGCTGTTCCAGGCCTGCAATTGGCTCACGTTTGGCCATGTCATGCCGTTGTCCTTGATGGCCTTCTCCCACGTGTTGCGGACTTGGTCCAAGCTGACGCCTACGATTTCAAAACCCTTGTAGCCGTACTTGGCGTAAACCGGACCAAGGTTCGGAATCTCCTGCTCGCATTTGTGGCACCACGATGCCCAGAACATGAGCAGCGTGTATTCGTTTTGGGCGCACGTCTCATACAAATCGAGCGTCCCACCGTCCCATTTGTCGATTTGGAAATTCGGCGGGGTCTTGCCCAACTGGAGGTTGATAATGCCTTGCGCCCGAATGCGGATGGCGTCGCTCAAGTCCGCGCCGCAATCTTCATCAAAGATGTAGTTGTCCAAGATGTACTGGCAAATGGTTTCTTTTCCCGTGTTGTAGAATCCATCCAGCATCGTGTAGAGAACGCTTTCCAATGCCACCGGGTTGGGCTCAAAATGCGCCTTGACTAGGTCGATGCACGCGAGGAAGCCGCTGTCGGTGCCGCCGCTGAACGTGCGCATCATGTTTTGGACCCGGTCGCTGATGGCCAATGAACGGACAGCGCTGTTATCCAGCGGGTCGATGTCTTCGAAGAACCGGCCCTGGTTGCTGGGGTATTTGGGGTTCTTCCAACCGAGGTACTTGGCCAAGTAGGTGCCGGGGTACTGGTCCATCAAGGCGTGTTGCTGATTGACCAATTCGGCCTGCTTCTGCTTGATTTGCTCTTCGATGCGGGCGCGGAATGCACCGGCGTCTTTGATGCTGCTGCGGAGTTTACGCACCTCACTGTTGTTGGTGTTCTCCATTGACTGGTATGCAAACCATCCGGTGTTTTCCTTTGAATTGCCAGCGGACTTGTTGGCCGTCAAACGGGACGAATTGAACATGAGTTCCACGTCCGGTTCGTCCGGGTTGAGAATGATATCCGTGGCGTTCGTTTCGCCGTTGAGGCTGATCTTGTAAAAGCCGCGGCTGACCTCAATTTCGCCGAAGTCAAATGAGCGGTTTGAAAGGCGGGTTTTGGCCACCTCGATGGTGTTACGGCCCTCCGATTCGTACAAGGTCACTTCGCCGCCGGCTGGTTGGTTGATGGTTCCGTGCAAGCGGACCATGCCGGTTTTATCGCCGCGGTTGGCGTCGTTAATGCCGTCTTTGTAAAGGGGTGAAATGGCATCGGATTGCTGTGCTTCAGTCGCTGCCGGGGCCGCACTCGTTGTCGCCGCTGCTGGGGCTTTGTCCGCTTTGGGAGCGGCGTCTCCACAGGCCATCAGCGCGGCTCCAGTCATCAAAATCGTTGCAAACGAAATCATCTTCATCGGGTGTGAGGTTTTGCTTCAAATTTAACAAGGGAAAGCCAAGAAGCCGAGGGAGAAGTCCTTTGTTGACGTATCTTCACTTTTTGCATTATTCGAGAAATGGACAAAGGAACGGCACTTACACTGCTCGGTTTGAACGACACCGTTGAGCAGGAGGAGGTCATGGAACGACTCGATGCAGAGGCGTGTGCGGTGCGTGACCACTTCATGCGGCAGCCGGTCATCCCGACCTTGTTTCGCTCACGTGTGAACCGGCTGGTGGAGTTGAGTGATGTGGGACGCGTGTTGGATGTGAAGCCACTCGGAGCACCCGTGGACTTGCCTGCGTTGCTGCCTTCGGGCGAGAATTTCGTGCTGTTGGTGCGCAACCACGTAGAGAATATTCGCCGCTTGCGGACCTCGATGGCGGCTACGTTGGACCCCGATGTCTTGGTGCGGTTCGGCAACACGCTGTGCAATTTGCAGGTGCGTTACATGGAACAATTTCTTGTGTTGTCATTGGACATCGCGGGAGAGGCCATGCACGAGGCGCCGGTTCCAGCACGTGAGGAAGCCGATTGGCAACAGCTTTTGGAATCCATCGGTTCGTCTGAGAAGTGGGCCGATGCGCTCATTGCAAAAGAACGCGCTCGCTTGGCACAGATTCTCGAGCGCGAAGTCAGCTAATCATTCCCGCCCCAATGCTACAATTGGGTCGAGCCGTGCGGCTTGACGAGCAGGGTAGTACCCGCTGATGAGGCTTGTGACCAAGCTCAACGCCACACCGGTCATCATCCATCCCCACGGCACCACAAACGGCGTGTCCATGGCGTAGGCGATGCCGTTTCCGGCTGCCACACCGAGGGCAATCCCCACTGCGCCGCCGAGCTGCCCGATGATGATCACTTCAATCAAGAACTGCATTCGGATGGCGCGCGGAGAGGCACCAAGGGCTTTGCGTGTGCCTATTTCCCGAGTGCGTTCTGATACGCTCACGAGCATGATGTTCATCAGGCCAATCCCGGCTCCGAACAGGGTGATGATGCCGATGATGGAGGCAGCAGCCGTGATGCCGCTGATGGCCTCTTCCAGTGTGGAAACCATGCTGTTGCTCAAGGACAAATTAAACGAATGATCCTCGCCCGGGCGATCCCGTCGGACGACGCGCATGGCACCAACAGCGGCCTCTGCGAGTTCCATGACGTCTTCGGGCCTTGGGGATTTGCACACCACGCGGTAGCTCCTCCGCTCGTCCGAGAATTGCTGGCGAACGCAGGGGATGGGGATGTAGCACTGGTTGTCCTGGGACATCCCGAACGCCTGGCCGCGCGCTTCGAGCACGCCAATGATGGTGTAGCGTTGGGCACCGATGGAAAATTCCGCACCGACCGGCTCCTCCCATTCGTTGAACAGTTCTTTGACGAGGTCTGCGCCAATGACCGTCAGGCGGTTCGCGGATTGAGCCTCCTGTCGGGTGAAATTCCGCCCGCGCTCCACGGAGTATCCGCTGACATCGAAGTAGTTTTCTTCGACGCCCAGCACCTGAATGTTGGGGTTGGTCCGCTCCGTACCTCGGGTCAACGTCGCTTGAGAGGTGCCGAAGATGGAATAGGAAACGGTCAAGGCTTCGGGGGCCTCCTCAGCGAAAGCCTGCGCCTCCTCGTAGGTGATGGGCTCACCGACGGTCACCCGTCGACCGCGGTTGACACCAGTCTCGGTTTTCTGCGTGAAGGTGAAAACGTCCGTACCGAGGGAAGAGAACTGCTCTACTACATTGGCCTCCAACGAGGAGGTCGCCGTGGTCATGCTAATCAGGGCCATGATGCCCAGTCCGATGATGCCAATGGTCAGGCCTGTGCGCAGCCGATTTCCTCGGATCGAACGCACTGCAATTTGGGCCATTTCAATAAGCAGCTCTCGTTTCATGTATTGCGAAAGTACTGCTTACCTTTGCGCTCCACTGAAAATCCACACCATGACTTTTGATTTGGACATGATCCGCGCCCATTACGAGCGCATCCCCGGTAGAATTGAGGCGGCACGAGGTGCTACAGGCAAGGCGCTGACCTTGGCAGAAAAAATCCTGTACAGCCACCTGTGGGAAGGAGATGCCTCCGGCGCGTACCAGCGCGGAGCGGATTACGTGGATTTTGCACCCGACCGTGTCGCCATGCAGGATGCGACGGCGCAGATGGCGCTGCGGCAGGTCATGCAGGCCGGGAAGAGAGCGGCCGCTGTGCCCTCTACGGTGCACTGCGACCACTTGATTCAAGCCAAGGTGCAGGCCGATTCGGATTTGCAAGAGGCCATCAACAAGAACAACGAAGTATACAACTTCCTCGAGTCAGTGTCGAACAAATACGGCATCGGCTTCTGGAAGCCCGGCGCGGGCATCATTCACCAGGTGGTGCTCGAGAACTATGCGTTCCCGGGTGGCATGATGATCGGTACGGATTCACACACAGTGAACGCCGGTGGATTGGGCATGGTGGCCGTCGGTGTGGGCGGTGCCGACGCTGTGGACGTGATGGCCGGTATGCCTTGGGAGTTGAAATTCCCGAAGCTCATCGGCATCAAGTTGACTGGACGCTTGTCCGGTTGGGCCTCTGCTAAAGACGTGATCTTGAAGGTGGCCGGTGTATTGACCGTTAAGGGAGGCACCGGGTGCATCGTTGAATACTTCGGCGACGGCGCTGAATCATTGAGCTGCACGGGTAAAGGCACCATCTGCAACATGGGCGCTGAAATCGGTGCAACCACTTCAACCTTCGGCTACGATGCGAGCATGAAGCGCTACCTCGAAGC
>CAXREW010000284.1:0-2066 GCA_964229455.1 Flavobacteriaceae bacterium
ATTGCATTGTGCTTCGCGTGCGATTTGAAGGTCCATCCGGAGGCGGTGAGAACGTGATCACCCTCAAATTAGCCAGTGGATGCTAAAGGGCAAATGGGCCTGTGCTCAACAGCTGCTAGCGCGCCTCACCTTTGGCGCATGAGGCCCAGCCGCAATCCGGCAGAAACGCGCCAGCCAGAGGGCGGCGGGAAAAGAGCGGTGGACTCGATGTAAGCGCCCGAATAATCATCGTTGGCCCACGTCCCACCGAGGTATCCATCTACAACCCAGCGACCAATCAACCGCTGGTAACCGATTTGTAACGCCCCCCCGAAGGCCGACCAACTGGGGTCACCGAACGTGTTGGGCTCAAAGAACTGGTATCGCGCAAAGCCCAAAAATCCCGCAGCAACTGCGTAAACCCCTTGGCCGCTCACATCGGCACGCGGGTACCAACGCATGAAGGGTTCAGCGATCAGCCCTCGCTTCATCGCATAGTCCGGCGGGTACCAGGGATGCGGTCCGCCTTTAAACTCCATGAATCGCTCGCGGTGGATGAAATCCATTTCGAGGCCGAGTGCGAAATTTGTGCCCACCGATTGCTCAAAGCCCAATGACCATCGCCCGACCAATGCATCGGTCGCATTCCACTTGAACGCCGTTGTTGAACCCGTCTCGTTTCCTTCCGTTTGGGCAATCGCTAGCCAGGGTGCGCACGCGAAGAGCATCCACAGCACCATGTGTCGCAACCCATTTTTCATACCATCCATGACGTCCGAACGCTGCAACGGGTTAGGCTGTTGCTTCCGCATTTAGATTTTAACATCTCGGCTGAATCATCGCTCGAAAAATTGGCAGCGGTTGTAGGCCTCCACTGCACTTTTTACTTCCCGGCGTGCTGCCCTGTCACGTGCTGCCCCAAGGGTCATCCAAAACCCGCCCACGGCCGCATTGAAGGCGCCAACGGCATGCTCATTTTCGAGTTGAACCGCTCCAGTGACGGATTGTACGATTCCAAGGTTGGCCAAACCAAAGCTCCAAACCCGCTTGCGCTTGGCGGCCAGGAAGTGATGTCGGGCTTGGGGGCATCCACTGCACAAGCGCGCTGCTGCGGTAGGTCGGTATAAGTATCCATCAAGTTCCACCCTGATTCCACTTTCCCACACGCCTTGCTTGACCGTCATGACACCGGCCGGGCTTGCGATGCCTTGTCCCCAACTTGGAAAGGAAATCAACCAAAAGCAGAGCGTAATCATGAAGAAGCGCATGAGGGCAAGCTAACCGAAAACGCCCACATGCACCGACCGTGTGGCTTCCATCGTGCGTTTGCATTGAGAAAATTAGGGGCCGCCAAAGACGTCCCAAGTTGGCAGCGCCTGCCAATCAAAATCAAAGAGGGCCGCGTTTTCCCAATGGCTTCCCTCGGAACTTGTCTCTCCCTGTGAAGCCACCCAATCGGGCGCCCAATAGCACCAGCCCATGCAAACACCCGACTCCAATTGATTCAAGGCTGCTTGCAAGGCATCGAAATAAGCCCCTTGGCCTTCAGGCGTGAACGGATACCCCGGTGTCTCATCACCGAACCACCACAGGTTGTCCGTCCAATCCGCCCAATCGGTCGTCCACGCATATGCGGTCTCTGCAATGAAAACGGGAATGCCCGCCGATTCGTGCAACTCCACAATCGCATCGGCAATGGCATCGATGTCCTGGAGGTGCCATTTGCTGTATTGGCTCACTGCGGCAACATCAGGCACGTAGCCGGCTTCCGCCAATTCCCCAAAAAACCACGGTGCCATCTCCAAGTTCGATACGTGAGCGGCCACCGGGCAGTTGGGGAACACATCCTCGACCGCACCGTGGCCGGCTCCCAACAACTCCGCGAGCGGTCCGAAGCCATCGCTGACCCCTCCATGCGGCAACATCATGCCGGAATCGATTTCGTTTCCGAGTTGGACCAGAGCCGGTTCGATTCCATTTGCCTCCAACGCATTCAACGTGCATGACAGCCAACAGAGCATCGAAGCCTGCACTTCTTCAAACGACCCATTGCTCCAGGCGGCGGGGGTCTCTTGATGTGCCGGATC
>CAXREW010000285.1:0-7390 GCA_964229455.1 Flavobacteriaceae bacterium
ATCCCACCACGGAATTCATGCTTGAGGGGGAGAGGATGGACCCGGATGTTTCGGTGCCGATGGCAGCTGCTGCGTAGTTGGCGGCTACAGCGACTCCGCTGCCGGAACTGGAGCCTCCCGTTTCGAAATCACCGCGCCCGTATGGATTCAGGGTTTGTCCACCTACCGCGCTGTACCCGAGGGGACAATCGTCGCAGAAGAAATACGCCCACTCGCTGAGGTTCACCTTACCCAAGATCAGCGCGCCTTTGGCGCTGAGCTGGTCGACGATGAAGGCATTGGCAGGCGGGGTATGGTTGGCGAGCAAAGCAGCGCCAGCCGTAGTCGGCATGTTGGCTGTGTTGATGTTGTCTTTCAACAAAATGGGCATGCCGTAGATGGGGTGCAAGGCCTCTTCCCGCTGGCGATCGCATTCACGTGCTTCTTCGATGGCGTCAGGATTCAGCGCAACAACCGCATGCAGGGTGGTGCTGGAGTCAGACTCAAGCTGTCGGATGCGGTAGAGGTAGAAGGTCGTCAGGTCCTCGTACGTCATGCGGCCGGACGCGACATGGCCTTGCAAAGTAGGAATGTCTTGCTCGAGGATTAGCGGCGCAAGCTCGGTGAACCGGTTTTCACCGAACGCATTCAACTCCGCTTCGAACGGTGCCCAGAGTTCATTTTTGTCTTGCAACTTGGATTGGATGAGCTGGTAGCGCATCCGCACATTCTCGTGCTCGGCGTTGGCAGCGATCGCTGCGGTTTCGTCGAATCGCTTCCAGTGTTCGACAGGCGCTTGAGGAGGCGTACAGGCCGCAGCGAGCAATGCTACGGCGAAGGCGGCATGAAACTTCATGCCAACGAAGTTACTGGAAGACCCGCACGTAATCCACTGCCATGTACTGCGGGAATTCCGTAGTCTCGTCGGGGTAGCCCGGCCATTGTCCGCCAACAGCAATGTTCAAAATGAAGAAAAACGGGTTGTCAAAGGGGTAATTCTGGCTTCCGCTCACGTTTTGGTCGATGCTAAAGAACTCCACATCGTCCAAGTACCATGTGATACCTTCTTCGTTCCAATCGATGGAGAACACGTGGAATTCATCGGAGAACGTCTGACCAAACGGGATGCCGGTGCCCTGACCTGTATACTGATGCTGGGTGTAGTCGTTGCCGTAGTGCACGGTACCATGAACGTAGTTGGGTGCCGATCCAATGAGCTCCATGATGTCGATTTCCCCACATGCGGGCCATCCTGCCGTTGGGAAGTTGGCCCCGAGCATCCAGATGGCCGGCCAAATGCCTTGGCCTTTCGGCAAAACCGCCCGCACGTCGATGCGGCCGTATTGGAATTCCTGTAAGTCAATTGACTTCATGCGCGCCGACGTGTACATAGGGCCTTCGTCCTTGGCGACGATGAGCAAATTGCCTTCGTGTACGTAGGAGGTCTCGCTGCTGCTCGTATACAGCTGCAGCTCTTGGTTGCCCCATCCATGGGCGCCCAAGTCATAGGTCCAGTTGTTGAGGTCGATTTGATCGCCCTCGAATTCGTCTGACCACACCAGGGTCTTCCCGGCGTAACTGTCCGCTGAGACGTAGCCGTCCGTGGTGACTTGGATGGCCGTGTCGTCATTGCGAATGGTGCCGATGGCCTGTTGGATGCCGTCGAGAAAGAGTCCGTTTTGCGATTCGGTGAGGACCACGCGGAACTGTTCGTCTTCTTCAATGTACTCGTCGATGATGATTTCCACGCTGATTGTGGCCGAGGCTTCTCCAGGGGCGAACGTGATGGTGCCTGAGGTCGGAACGAAGTCATCTCCTTCGGTCGCAGTTAGCGGGCGTGTCTCGTAGACAACCGTTACCTCGCGGTCGGTGGTTCGGTCCAACACAATGGGAAACTCAAAAAGGGCATTCTCCTCAGTTTCGAGGGCGCTTATATCGATGTGGAAGTACACGTTGGGCACCACGCTTGGTGCATCGTCTTTCCGGCATTGGAAACATACAAGCGTCACGAAAAGAAGTACAAACGGCGAGAATTTTGTCATGGTTTCAACAGCGATGGAAAAACAAGGATTTAGGACACTTCGAAGACGTTATAAGAAGCCAAAAGGTTGTATTTTCCACACGGTTAAATTTAGTGAACTAAATCACATCATGATGAGATACGCGGTGATTGTTTTGCTGTTACTCGTGGGCTTATTGCCGGCGCAGGGCCAGCACTTTTTGAGTGTTGAAGGTCAAAACATTGTGAATGAGGCTGGTGAGCCGGTGTTGCTCCGGGGCATGGGTCTCGGGGGCTGGATGGTTCAAGAGGGGTACATGATGCAAACGAGTGGGTTTGCCGGGCCGCAATACGAGATCCGCGCCATGATTGAAGACCTCATCGGGGTCGAAAACACTGACGCGTGGTACGATGCCTGGTTGCACAACCACGTTCAGAAGTCGGACATTGATTCGCTGAAAGCGTGGGGATTCAATTCGGTACGCCTCCCCATGCACTACAACCTGTGGACACTTCCCATTGAGGATGAGCCTGTTGCAGGCGAAAATACCTGGCTCGATACCGGCTTTGAGTTGACCGACAGCTTGGTGGCCTGGTGCGCAGCCAACGAGATGTACGTCATCTTGGACCTGCACGCTGCTCCCGGCGGTCAGGGCTATGCGCAGGAGATTTCGGACTACAACCCAGCGAAGCCCTCGCTTTGGGAAAGCCTGGAGAACAAAAATAAGATGGTCGCGCTGTGGAAGCGCATTGCCGAACACTACGTGGGCGAACAATGGGTCGCTGGTTACGACTTGCTCAATGAGCCCAACTGGAACCTGCCGAACGGCTCGGCGCTGCGCAGTTTGTACATGCAGTGCACGGACAGCATCCGAACGGTTGACCCCGATCACATCATTTTCATCGAGGGCAATTGGTTTGCCAACGACTTCACCGGGTTGACTCCGCCCTGGGACGACCAGTTGGTGTATTCGCCGCACAAGTACTGGAGTAAGAACGAACCAGTGGACATGCAGTTCGTGACGTCGCTGCGTGACGAACACAACGTGCCGATTTACGTTGGGGAAAGCGGTGAAAACGGCAACGCTTGGTTTCGGGATGCCATTCATTTGCTCGAAGACTTGAACATGGGCTGGGCGTGGTGGCCGCTCAAGAAAATTGAAAGCATTTCCTGCCCCATGTCCATTGTCAAGACAGAAGGTTATCAAGACCTCCTCGATTACTGGAACGGCAATGCGCTTCAGCCTTCCGTGGAAGTGGCAACAGCCTCATTGATGGAATTGGCCGAAGGGTTGAAGACGGAAAATTGCGTCATCCAAACCAACGTGCCCGACGCCATGTTCCGGCAGGTGGCCACGGACGAGACCAAGCCCTTTCACGGGGCACCACATCCGGTTCCGGGCTTGGTGTACGCAACGGATTTTGACTTGGGCCGCCAAGGCTATGCCTACAACGATGAGCAGGTGGCCACGTTCCATGTAACGACCGGAGAGTTCACGGCGTGGAACAACGGTTGGCAGTACCGCAACGACGGTGTCGATATAGAATTTTCAACGGACCAGCTGAATTCCAACGGCTATAACGTGGGGTGGATTTCCATGGACGAGTGGATGGACTACACGGTAGATGTGGCGACCTCTGGTCTGTATGACATCGATGTGCGGGTGGCGGCGGACGGCTCGAATGGGATTTTTCACTTGAATGTGGACGGGGTTCAGGTTACCTCATCCATCAACGTTCAGACAACGGGAAGCACGAGCAACTGGTCCACGCTCACCATCGAGGATGTGCTGCTCATGGAGGGTGTGCAAAAGGTGCGTTTCCATGCCGACCAATCCGGATTCAATGTGGGCAGCTTCGACTTTACGTTTACCGGCATCCCGGCCGATGAGGTCGAAATGGCGTTCTTGACCGCGCGTACGCTGAATCCCAACCAGATTGCCCTAACATTGAATAAGCCGATGAGCCAGCCGCTGAACGCCCAGTTGTCGGACTTCCAGATTTTCGACAACGGCCAGCCGTTGGGCTTCAATGCCCTCGCCATGAGCACCGAAAACGACCAAACGATTGTGTTTGATATGGACGAGATGCTCTTTGCGACCCAGGACTTGACCATTTCGTATTCCGGTTCAGCGGTAGCGGCCACCGACGGCAGTGCCTTGGTCAACTTCACGCAAGAACCGGTCGATAACACGTTGGACTTCGTTTACCCAATTCCCGGCTGGATTGAGGTGGAAAATTTTGTAGAGGCCGAAGGTGTGGAGATTGAAACCACCTCAGATGTCGGGGGGGGACTCAATGTGGGGTACCTCGATCCGGGGGACTACATGATCTACGACGTCAATGTATTGTACAGTGGGGATTACGATGTTTCGTTCCGCACGGCGTCTCAAAGCGCCGGCGGGGTTGAGGTGGTGCTGTTGCACCCGAGCGGCATCAATACGTTCGTCTGCGAAGCCGAATTCCCGTCCACCGGGGGATGGCAGACCTGGCAAACCACCACGGAGACGGTGACGCTGAATGCCGCCGGAGAATACAAGTTGCGTGTACTCGTAACGGCCGCGCCGTTCAACATGAATTGGATTGAGTTCAAGTACCTCGGGGACATCGACGACGATACCGCCTTCGACTTTCCCTACCAGTCCGTGATCGCCTACCCGAACCCAACAGTAGATGAGGTGAACATCGCCTTCGGGTTGTTTTTCCGCCAGGATCTGACGTTGAGCATTTACGACAACCGCGGACGTCCGGTGTACGGCGAAGTCTTCCGGGACGTATCCACCATTCAAGAACGCATCGATGTGAGCGATTGGGCTGCGGGCCTCTACAACGTCTTCATCTTGCGCGAAGATGAAACCGTGGATGTGGGGCGATTCATCAAGATTCCCGAATAGCATTCGGTACTCAATCATGAAACGAAAAAAGGGAACCGGCGCCGTGCCGATTCCCTTTTCTTTTGGAGTGGGATATGATTATTCAGAAATCAAACGCATCGTCCAGTAAGCTTCTCCTGGGTTTTCCCCGTAATCGATGGTCACTGTCAAGCGTTCAACGCCGTCGTTGTTGCTGTACTCGTACACCTCGTAGGTGATGGTTGATACCGGAGTACCGGTGCCTTCGTTCGGTAATTCGCCGCCGTTGTATGCTTTGTTGAATCCGATGAATGCACCGAGGCCGTTGACGGTGATCTCGGTATCAGTGGCACTGAAGGCGTGCGTACCTGAGCCGAAGACATCAAACGGTGAAACCAGCGATTCGTCGGTGAGGCATTCGTTGTTGCCACCCATGTAGCTTTCGGCCCAGACGTCGCCTTGCGTCTCGTAGACGAAGGTGCCGTCATCGTAGAAGATGAACTCGTCGTCCATCTGGCAGTAGCGCTCCACGACGCCTGCAGCATCGAGTCCGCCCCACCATTCGCCGCTGCCTTGTGCAGGACCGACAATGTAGGAGGCTTCACCGTCCAATCGCCACACCTTGCCCTCTGCATTCGAGAGGTCGGCAGCTGTGAAGACCGCGGAGCTGATTGAGATGGTCGCCGTTGCTTCGTCGCTGGCGAAGTTGTCATCTGACGCTGTCAAGGTCACCGTGTAATCGCCGTCTGCGGCGTAGGTGTGTACTGGGTTGTAGTCTGTGCTGAAGTTGCCGTCACCGAAGTCCCAGCTCGCTGTGGTTGCGTTGTTGGACGTATTGGTAAAGGTCACGGTGTTGCCTTCCTTCACGTAGCTGAAGCTGGCTGCAGGACCTGCGATTGGAATGGGAGGGAGGTCGTTGGCATCGTGGTAGTGCACGAGGTAGAATGTCCATGCAAATCCGCCGTCCAATCCCACAATGGCAATCTCCATGCGGTCCGCATCTGCGCCGGTCTCCATGTTGAGTACGGTGTAGGTCTTGGAAGCCACAGGAATGTAGTTGTCGCCATTCTCGGTCTTCTGTGCGAGGCCGATGTAGGCACCGTAGCCTTCAATCGTGAATACGCCTTGGGCCGTGTTGAAGTCGTAGGTGTAATCCCCGCCATCAGCATATGCACTCAAGTCTTCACCGTTCGGTCCGACCCACAAGTCCGGGGTGTCCTCATCGAAGCACGTCTCGAAATCATTGCCGAGCCATCCGCCGTTCGCATCGGAGTCAACGAACAGAGTACCTGCTGTGTTTTTCTCCCACGTGCCGTCTGGATTGAAAGTATATGAATCGTCGAGGATGCAAGGGCGTTCACCAAGTTGCGTTACGCCGCCAAATGACCACCATGAAACATCACCTGCTGCAGGCCCGATGCCCAAAGCTATGCCCTCACGTTCGAGGTACCATGTTTTGCCTTCGCTTCCCGAGAGGAATTGTCCAGCGGTGTTGGGGTCGACGATGTTGATGGTTTCGGTGCGAGAAGCTGAACCGGTAGCGCCGGTCGCAGTCCACGTCACATCATATGTGCCGCCACCAGCGTAGGTGTGCACAGGGCTCTCGTCGGTACTGGTGTTACCATCCCCAAAGTCCCATGCGTAAGACGTGGCGTTTTGGGAGTAATTGGTGAAAGTCACTTCAGCCCAGTTGTCTGCGCTGATTTCGTATTGGAACGTGGCAATCGCATCACCGGGTTCCTCCGGATCGTCTTTCCGGCATCCGGTCAAGACGAGTCCGCCCAACAGGGTCAGCCCCAGACCGTAAATGAATTTGTTAAAGTTCATTGGATTAGAATTATGAATGGTTGTTATGATCAGTCAAAAAGGGAGGCATCGGGGTAGGTGGTCATGCCGTTGGCGATGACCGTCTCCTCCAGTGCAATGGGGAGCCAGAGGCTTTCGTCGTCGAAATTGCCTTCTTTGTCACCGTCGCCAACAAACAGGCTCGATTCCGCGCGTCCAGAGCGCACGAGGTCGGTCCATCGGTCGCCTTCACAAGCAAACTCCGCGCGGCGTTCGTACCAGATGACGTCGAGGAGGCTCATGCCTTCATCTGCCATGAGTTGCGATGCGGTGCGGAATGCACCGGCATTGTCTCCAGGGCCAACAGCGCGCTCGCGCACAGCATCGATGTGGACCATGGCCGAACCGTCGTCGCCCGATCCGCGGTGCAAGGCCTCAGCCAGCATGAGCAGGACATCGGCGTACCGGATGTAATGCGTGTTCTGCGCCTTCGTCAAGTGTTCGTTGCCGCCGTTGATGTTGGTGCCGGCAAACGCCTTGAAGTTCTGGTACTTGACCTGAAAGTAGCCCGTGTAGTCGATGGGGTTGTTCTGGGTCGCGTCGATGATCGGGTCACAGGAAAGTCCTGCGTCGATCATGTCTTGTTCCAATGTCGCCTCCGACGCAATGGCCACGTCCCGTCGGAAGTGATCATCGTCCAAGAAGTGGTTGTACAATCCTTCGGTGACGGACATGAAGCCCCAGCCCGCTTCATAGGTGGGGTGCTCAGCGCACA
>CAXREW010000286.1:0-5965 GCA_964229455.1 Flavobacteriaceae bacterium
GGAAAGTTATTTGTGTCTGGGCGAAAGCCAACAAAATGAAGAAACGATGAAACAGTATTTGATAGCCACATCCGTGGCATTGTTCATGGCCACGGCATTCGGGTGCGGACAACCTGGCGCAGAGCAATCAGTCGAGCAACCGCGGGACTGGGCCATCGCCATCCACGGCGGTGCCGGTCATTTTGGGGAAGAGGACCTCTCGCCCGAACAACAAGCGGCCTACACGGCCTCATTATCATCGGCCCTAGCGGCTGGTGAGGAGGTGCTGGCGCAAGGCGGAACAAGCCTAGAAGCTGTGGAGGTTGTGATCCGACGCATGGAAGATGATTCACTGTTCAATGCTGGGCGCGGGGCCGTGTTCACCGCTGAAGGTGTCCAAGAACTCGACGCTTCTATCGCGGATGGGAAAACACGAAACTGCGGGGCCGTGACGGGTATTCGTGGTTTTCGGCATCCCATATCCGTGGCCCGTTCGGTGATGGACAGCAGTGAGCACGTGTTTTTTAGTGGGCACGGAGCCGGAGAATTTGCAGCTGCGATGGGGCATGAGCCCGCTACCGATGCTTGGTTTTTCACGCTCAAAGCCCACAACCGCTACCTGCGCGCAAAACGCAAGGCTGAAGCAAAAGACGCCTTGACTGACAAGAAGGGTACCGTTGGATGCGTGGCTTTGGACCGCCATGGCAACTTAGCTGCAGGGACTTCAACAGGCGGTATGACCTACAAAAAGCACGGACGCATTGGCGATAGCCCTGTCATCGGCGCGGGGACGTGGGCTGACAACCGCACTTGTGCGGTCTCGGCTACCGGGGGGGGGGCGTACTTCATTCGGACAGGTGTGGCGCAGGACATCCACGGGCGCATGCTGCACGGTGATGAAAAACTGGCAGAGGCATGCCGCGGGGCCGTCTTTGATGAGATGGGGGCGTTGGGCGGCGATGGGGGTGTGGTCGCTGTGGATGCTTTGGGAGCCATCTCGCTGGTTTGCAACAGCGCAGGTATGTTCCGAGCATGGTCCTCGCCGGAAGGTCGAGGTGTGGCGATGTTCGGAGCGACGTTGGAGGGTACGGTGGAAGTCCACTGACCGCTTCAGCCTTATTCCTCTGGCTCCTTGCTCGTTAACCCTCGGTGCAGCAGCAGTACGAGAAGTGCTAGCAAGGCGCTGGTGGCTTCGTAGGCCAGCGCGTGCCAGGGTTCAATGACCAATGCACGGCGCAGCAGGATCGTGCTAATGATGAACCCGCAGTTCCGGAACACCAGGCCGAAGTCGGAGAGGTACCGAAAAGAAATGACCAGCAGCAAGACGTCCACCAGAATCAGCGCCGTGAAAAAGTCGTTATAGAAGAAATCATTGGGATCATGGAGGGCCCAGTCCGAGCCAGCGTAGAGGTCGTATGCCCAGGTAAAGAACGACCAGCCGCTCAAGAATATGAGGTAGGCAAACAGGAAGCCGGCCAGGATTTTTTTGAATTCGATGAACCGCTGAAGCTCCACTTCCTCGATGCGTGCAATCCTTCGGGGCAACACACGGTAGAAGGCGACGAGGATGCTGCCAACGACCATGGCTCCCATCAAATGTGGAAAGAAATCTGCATCCCACGGCCATTTGGTGGTGAAGTCCACGTCCTTAAATACGGACCGGATTTCAATAAGGGCCACAATTTCCATCTGCTTGCCCATGGACCGCGCAAAAGAAGTTGGGAGGTAGTGGATCAGCAAGTACACCTCTGCGACCAGGATGGCAGAGAACGGGGTATACAACGTCTGCAACGGGTGACTGAAGTAGGCCGCCGGCCAGTTGAATTCAAAAATGAGGTTGATGCCATAAAGCAGCAGGTGCAACATGAACATACCCAAGGCCAAGCCCACCAGTCCACGTTCCACGCGGGAGCGGGTGGATTCGGAGAGTACAGCGTTGGCGCTGTCGAGCAAAAAAGATTTCATGGTAATGTGCTGCAAATCAAATTGATAACACACGTTAGCGCAGGATGTTCAGCGCGTTGCAGGGACGGAATTAAATTCGCCTTTCCATGTGGCGAAAAGGGTATATAGAACGGGTAAAAAGGCTCACCGGTCGAGCGGTCGAATTGCGGTTGGAAATCCGCGGCGGCTTGCCGGAAGCACATCCCGGTCAATTTGTAGTACTCGAAGCCCAGGTCAATGGCGTGTCGCAACGGGCATCATTTTCGCTGAGCGGAATGGAGGTAGACCACTGGCGCTTGGGGGTCAAGGAGGCGCGGAAGGGCGGCGTGAGTGAATGGCTTTGTGGGTTGGACGAGCGCACTCCAGTACGCGTGGCCGGTCCTTTCGGTGCTTTTGTCCTCAATAGTGAGTTTTCGCACCACACCTTTGTGGCCGGTGGCAGTGGTATCAGTCCGATTTATTGTTTGATTCAACAGCTGGTGCACGAGGGTGTGCGCCCAACGTTGTATTATGGAAACGCATCGGCGGATGAGGTGATGTTTGGATCGGAATTACGGCAGCTCGCCGATGCCGGTCAGTTGGATCTTCATGAGTTTACCGGCAGGGTGCTACTTGACGGCCTCAGGCCAGAAGATTTTGATGAAGCTGCGGCCTACATCTGCGGTCCTGCAGCCATGAATCGAGCGGTAGCGGACAAGCTCGGGGCATTTGGAGTTCCTGCTGAATCCATTCGCATGGAATCGTATGGTCAATCGGCCTCGTCGTCCAATGCAGGCAATGTGGCTTGGAAGGGACTGTTTGGCAGAGAACAGGAGGTTCAGGTAGAATCGAACCAAACGGTGCTCACGGCGTTGCGATCACAAGGCGTTCGACTGGATGCGGCTTGTTTGGTCGGCGCTTGCGGTACCTGTGAAGCCCGGGTGCTTGAAGGACGCGTTCAGTGCAATGGAAAGGTTCAACGTGCGGGCGACCGCGTGACGACTTGCACCACCACGGCAATGGAAGGTGAACAGGCACTGCTGGGACCGGCAAACCGATTGAACCGGTCGCAGTGGTATGCAGCCGCCTTGGTTATTGGGGTGGTATTCTTCTGTTTTTGGAATGTTTCACCGGGAACTGGACTGTCGTCGAAAGGCAGTATGAATACCGGGCATTCCAACTTGAAATGCGAGTCCTGCCATAAGAAGGCGCCCGGTTCGTTGCGCCAACAACTGGCTCACAATGCCCGAACCGCGGTAGCCTTGCACAAGCACGATTGGGTGGCGGTGGGTTACGCGGAAGTGGACAATGCGGCCTGCCAGTCGTGCCACGAACGTCCGAATGATCGCCATCCGGTTTCACGTTTTGAAGAACTGCGGTACGCCGCTCAACGAGAGGCTATTGGTGTCCATCGTTGCGTCAACTGCCACGGGGAACACACTGGGGCTCGGGTCGGTGTGATTGAAATGGATTACTGCCAACATTGCCACAGCGCTATGGAGGTCGTGGATGACCCGATTGACGTACCCCACTCTGAATTGGCTGAAACTGGACAATGGTCCACGTGTTTGACGTGCCATGATTTTCACGGAAATCACACGTACGAAGTGCCGATGCGCATGGCCAACAGGTTGCGGGAATCCGAAGTGCGCGATTACTTTGAGGGCGGATTGGACCCTTATGGAAATGACAAGCGATACAACGCAAAAAATGAGGACTAGAATGAACAATTGGCTGAGGTCGGGAGCGCTGATTTTAGGTGGATTGTTGGCGTGCGTCGACGCCTCAATCTACGCTCAAGAAAAGCCAAGTGAGGAGGACCGTATCATACTTCAAGTGCGCCCGCGCTCGGAATGGCGAGACGGGTACAAGCGCTTGCGGCAACCGGGCGACGCAGGGGAGTTGCTCACCATGCAACGCACCCGCTTGACTTGGCACCATGGTACTGAAAAATGGGAAGTGCGCCTGGGCTTTCAGGATGTTCGCACGTTTGGGGACATGGCCGGCAACTCGGCGGGCTACGGCGCGTTTTCGGCAACTGAATCATGGGGCGCCTGGAAACCAAATGCCAACACCCGAATCACCGCAGGACGCCAGCGCATCGCTTTTGACAACGAACGCATCGTCGGTGCAGTCAACTGGTCGCAATACGGTCGATTCCTCGATGGTTTTCGATGGGACCAAACTACAGCCATTGGCACCACCACAGCCGCATTGACCTGGGATGCACCCGCGGGATTGACCCGCATCATGGGGTACCACGTCTACTCCAACGAGCGGCATCGGTTGTCCTTCCTTTACTTCGATCAGAAGAATTCGTTGGATCCAACCGCCTCGGTGGTCACGGCAGGGGCTACGTGGACGGGAAAGGCCAAAATCGAGGGCCTTTCTTGGGTCGTTGAAGGCTATGCACAGGAAGAAGCCAATGGAGAGCCGGTATCGTACATGGGTGTAGCGGAACTGCACTACAAATCAAAGGTCTCGGGCAAGGCCCTGCTGGCGTTGGACTGGCTCGAAGGGGATGCGCGTGGCCGAGCGTTTCATCCCTTCCTAGGCACCAACCACCGCCACTACGGATGGATGGACCAGTTCTATGTGGGTATACCGGCTAATGGCATGGCTGATGCGCGGATGCACTGGTCCAAACCCTTTGGGAAGGCAGCGTGGAAAGCTAAGTGGGACGTACGTTACCACCGCTTTTACAGTCCTTCATTCGACGACCTTTACGCCAACGAAGTGGATGCGGTGCTCGTCTTCAATCCGACCAAATTTGTCAAAGCCTCGTTTGGGTGGTCTGTCATGAGCGCGACCGATGCCATGTATGCTTCCCAGAACCGAACGGCTATTGATCAAGGCTGGCAACAGTGGGGGTGGATTGCATTGAATTTTTCACCCACCATTCGACTTTAATCCTGCGAATAGATGAATCGTATTACGAAATTTTGGGTGGTGTCGTTCATGGGGTTTGCAGCCGTCATGGCTTACCTCTTTGCATCTGCGCCGACTCCGCTTCAAGCGGCTGATGCAGCGAAGAAATCCTATTCGACACAGGATGCCATGGCGATGCTGGCGCTCGAAAATGATGTGACGCGCACCCTTTATACCAAGGCCATTGTAGGTGCCGGAAAGCCTCGAGGCCTTGCCTTTTCAGAACATTGGGCTGATCCCGAAGTCATCGCCGGTCCGCTTCCAGCGCTGTTCCTGCGCGGTGTAGCGGAGGAGCTAAAGGCGAGCGACGTGCCGCTGGGGCTGTACCTCGGATCGGATTTCCCCATAGAGGCATCCAATCAATTTCAAGGGCGTCAGGCAGTGGCCTTCGCGCAGATGCGAGAAGATCACGCTCCCCAGTACTTCATGGATGAGGTCACCAAAGAGACCATCGGCATGTATCCGGATTTCGCTTCGGCTGCGGCGTGTGTTTCGTGCCACAACGAGCACGAGCGGACGTCGAAGTCCGATTGGTAACTCGGGGATTTGATGGGCGCCACCACGTGGTCTTATCCGGGCGACTCGGTGACAACCGATGAACTCGTAGCCATGCTCAAGGCCTACCGGGCCGGTGTTTCTTCGGTTTGGTCACGGTACCTCGGTGAGATTCAAGCCATGGACCCGGGTGTGCAACCTGCCATTGGCAGCATGTGGCCTTCCCAAGGTGCCTTTGTTCCGGACGGAAGAACCTTTCAAGACAGTGTGGCCGACTTGGCAGCGGTGCACCTGATGGCCAGCCTACTCAACGTCGATGACCAACCTTAAGCGTCAATTGGTGTGGGTATGGGGGTGCCTCATGGGCTTGCTCATCGGTACGGTTCTGTCCAAGTTCGGGGTCATCGACATGGACTTCCAACGAGAAGAAGCATTCCGAAATTGGACAGGGAGTGTGCTCCTGGTATCGATCCTGGCGCAGTGGGCCCTTTCCATTGGGCGCTTGATTTACCGAAGACAGGGAGCGCAATGGGACGATTGGGTGGAGGTGCACCAAGCGTTGGCTTGGGCCGTGCCCTTGCTTGCTTTGGTTCATTCGTTGCAGTTGGGTTATGGACTGCTCGGCCTGTTGCCACTGGCC
>CAXREW010000287.1:0-4205 GCA_964229455.1 Flavobacteriaceae bacterium
TCCTGCGATACGCTTATCTGGGACACCAATGCAGACCGCGTTCAACTGCTGCAGCGGCCAAAAATGTGGATGGAAGGCTGGTTGCTCCAGTCCGATTCGTTGGAGTGGACCGTACAGGACAATCGGCCCGAATCGCTGCGGGCGACGGGTCACGCCAGCCTGATGATGCCGGTAGATAGTGGGGTCTGTTATCAGCAAATTGCCGGTCGAGAAATCACCGGTCGGTTTGCTTCGAACACGCTGAATGCCGTTTGGGTCAACGGGAATGCGCAGTCGGTGTATTTCGATAGTGAGGCCGATGCGCCGTGCGCTGAATTCAACCAGTCGCTGTGCAGCAAGATGCGGATGGACTTTGATGACGGTGCTATCCAACGCATTGTTTTGCTGGATCGCCCAGAAGGGCAGTGGAAGTCCGGTGATGATGACGCTCCAGTTCTGGAGGGGTTGAACTGGGTGAGCGCGCCAGCTGTAAAGCGCGAGTAGCCGTTCCTGCATTTCTTGGGTTGAATGGATGTCATCATGCCAATGCAAACACCCTTCGGGATGGACGTGGTTGGTGTCCGTTGTGCGTTCCAATCGTCCGGCCGAAGGGGAAATCAGCGCCAATATGTTGACATTGACCTCTGCACAAACTGAATTGAGCTTTTCCATCCGCATGAGCTTGTGACGCTATCTTCGCCAAAAGACTATCGATTTATGGCAACGACTTCTGACATCAAGAACGGCCTCGTGTTGAACCACAACAACGGCCTGTGGCAGATCATTGAATTCCTGCACGTCAAGCCCGGCAAAGGAGCGGCATTCGTTCGGACCAAGCTTAAAAACTTGCAAACGGGCAAGGTGGTCGATCACACCTTCAACGCAGGGGTGAAGATTGACCCCGTGCGTATAGAGACCCGCGAATACCAATACCTCTACAACGACGACCAGAGTTTTTTCTTCATGAACCTCGAGTCGTTTGAGCAAATTCCAATCGAGCGCCATGTGATCAATGCGCCAGAATTCCTGAAGGACGGATTGGTTTGTCAACTCCAATTTCACGCCGACGAAGAACGCGTGTTGAGCTGTGACTTGCCGACCCATGTCGAGGCTGAAATCACGTACACCGAGCCAGGCATCAAAGGCGATACGGCGACCAACACCTTGAAGCCAGCGACCACAGATACGGGGGTGGAAATTCGCGTACCCTTGTTCATTGACATCGGCGATTTTGTGAAAGTCGACACCCGCAACAAAGAGTACGTCGAGCGCGTCAAAAAGTAACCCCATGGCCCACAGCGTCGAACGGCTTGAGCAACGGCTCGAGGTCCAAGATTACAAGCTGAATGCGTTGCTCGATGTGACGCAAGGCATCAACGCGCGCGCCACTGAAGCGGAATTGCTCGAGCAGTACCGGGTAACGTTAGCGGAAAACTTGGGCATCCACCGGTTGGTGCTGTACGCAAATGACAACGGCTGGAAATGCCTGTTGTCCAACGGGGTGGCCGGTGAAATTCCCGCTGTGCTCGAGGCGTCTTTCTTCGATGACGGCGGACAGGTTCGCCTCCACTCGTCCAAAGGCAATGAAGAATTTGACGTGGTGATTCCGGTCCTGCACAACGGAGAGCCACTTGCCTACCTGCTCGCCGGAGATACAGAGGAAGGCACCGGGGTGAGTCCCGTAGTGAAGCACTTGCGCTTCATCGAACTGCTGACCAATGTGTTGATCGTTGCGCTGCAGAACCAACGGCTGGAATTGGAACGGGTGCGACAGGAGGCGACACGTCGTGAGTTGGAACTCGCCGCGGACCTCCAATCCATGCTCGTACCTGCGGATTGGCCCCGCGATCGGGACGTTGATGTGGCTGCATTTTACAAGCCCCACTTGGAAGTGGGCGGCGATTACTACGACGTTTTTTCCGTGGACGAGGACCGATTAGTGTTTTGCATGGCTGACGTCAGCGGCAAGGGCATTGCCGCCGCTTTTCTGATGTCGAATTTTCAGGCCAACCTGCGCGCGATTTTCCAATACGAGCCCAGTGATTTGGCCAAAGTGGTTAGCCAGTTGAACAAGCGGGTGATGGACAATGCCAAAGGCGAGAAGTACATCACGCTATTCGCGGCCGTCTACAACCGCAGGGACCAGAGCCTGCAATACATCAATTGTGGACACAACCCGCCGGTGCTGATGTCAGCTGATGGCACAACCCAGCAACTTGAACTCGGATGCTGTGGTCTCGGTATGTTTCGGGAAATTCCCTCCATCGAATCGGGAACGGTGAACATCCGACCGGGTGCAACCCTGCTTTGCTACACAGACGGACTTGTAGAACAGGAAAATTCAGACGATGTACCGTTCGGGATGCAGCGGATGGAGGAGGTGGTCCGGGAACGGCGCGGTATGCCAGTACAAGCGGTTCAAGAAGCCTTGATCGAGGCGGTCCGGACGTTCAAAGGATCGGAGCCCAGCTTTGATGACACCGCCTTGATGGTGGTCCGCTTCAAGTGATGGCCCGAGGCTGCTCCTGAGCGTCTTCATCCGCCGTGAGGTTCCATACCATGAGCAAGGCGAAAAACCCCCAGAACAACGCGCTGGCTTTGTCGGTGTCCAGGTAGTTGTTGAGCACTCCGTGCACGAAATACGTCATCAGCCCCAAGAAAACGCCCATGGCGAGGTTGCGTTGGTCTCGGTCGTGGAGCTGGCCTTGTACCCGGAATCCCAAGTGCAGACAGAACCCCAGCAACCCCAAAGCGAACACCATTCCGAGTACGCCTTGCTCGGCAAGAGGACCGAGGTATTCGCTGTGGGCATTGCCTCCGTCTGCGTTGTTCGTACTGATGATGGTGCGGTCTTCCGAGCGTTGAAACGGCGCATACACAAACTGGTAAGTCCCAGGTCCCCAGCCGCTGAGCGGGCGTTCGAGAAATAGCGCGAGTGCGGCATTCCAGCGGTTGAGGCGCTCCAAGTTTGATGCATCACTGGATACATTGGAGATGGACTCCACGTGTTCAGCAAGATCGTCGGACGAATCTTGTTCGTTGCGTTGAAGTTGAATCAGCAGTGCATCTTGGGCCACCCAGAGGAACCCCAACACCAGGATCCCCGCACTCACCAGTGTCCGCAATCGGACCCCGAGCTTCATCACACCAAAAAGTGCACCGACTGCTGCGAGCGAAACCCAGGCGGCCCGGGTGTACGAAAAGACCATGCCGGTGACCAAAATCGCCAGCACCCCGAGCAGCACCACACGCACAAATGCCGAGAACCGTCGCCACGTGAGCAAAGCCAGCATGGGCGGAATGACCATGGCCAATGCCGCACCGTACGAAGTGTGGTCCTTGTAGAATGGCTTCATCACCCAGTGACCGGCGTCTTTTTCAAAGCCAAATCCGGCGTGCCGAATTAACGTGTAAATGATGACGATGCACAGCGGAAAGGCATAGGCCAGGACGAACTGATGCCGGCGTTCAGGCGCGTGCAGAAACAGGTGGCCCAGGAAGAAGAAAAATCCAATGATGAACCACAGCCGGGCTGTGAAGAATTTGAACGAGACCACCGGGTACTCACTCACAATGGCCGTGAGTAAAATCCACGCCAACGACCCGGCAATCCAGTAGGTGAGCGGGTGGCGGAGCAGGCGTTGATCCACTGGGAATCCGCGCACGGCCCGTAAAATGAACAGGAGCAGCAGCCCCGCCAACAGCGGTTCGGTGGGCAGGTAAACCCCCAGCCCCCCAATTTCCATGTCCTCGAGGTTGAGGCTCAACGGCACGGCAGCGACGAGAAAAAGGAGCAAGATGTCCAACCGCGTGAAGGCCATCCAGATCCCAGCGGCAGCCACGGGCAACAGGGCCAGCCAGGGAAAATCATGGTAAACACCCAGCATGACCGCAACGGTGAAAGCTGCGGTCAACAACAAAGGCCAATGTGTTCGGATGGCTGACACGGGTTAGGCCGCCGACGAGTCCTTGAGGTTCTCTGCCGCCAAGAGCGCGAGCAGTGCGAATACGAGGGTGCTCGCGACGCTCATCACGACAATCAGCCACCGGATGGGCTTGGACTTCTTGTCTGCGGGCGCCGCGTAGTCCACCACGAAAGCCGAGGGCATCTGAGTCTCGGCGTCGAGCTTCATCAACTCGAATCGCTTTTTGAGAATGGCTTCCCTTTCGTAGGCGGCTTCGATGTGGTTGGAGAGCTTGTTGACTTGGTTGGCGTAGTTGGAAAT
>CAXREW010000288.1:0-3190 GCA_964229455.1 Flavobacteriaceae bacterium
GGCCTTCTAAGAACCTCGTGACGGCCATGACCCGCGCCATCTTTTACAAGTACCACTTGAACCAGGTCCAAGAACCGTACTTCCGGGACATGAACACGCCCGAGCCCAACATCCAGCGTGAGCTCAAAAGCCTCATGGCGCACTTCCTGTGGGATTGGGATGCCTTCACGGAAGTACGGTTCTTGGAACTGGTTCAGGTGGTACTTATAAAAGATGGCGCGGGTCATTGCCGTCACGAGGTTCTTGGAAGGTCGGTTGATCTGCTTCATGAACGACCGGTAGTTCTTCACCTTTTGAGTGAAAGCATCAGGTGTCAAACCGAAGGCAAGCGCGAACTTGGAGCAGATGTGTTGGATGATTTGCCGGTCAACGCCGCTGTCGAAGTGCTTGGGGATGAGCTGGAGGTTGGCTGAAACGATGATCATTAAGAAACGGCCGTAATCCTCTTGGTCGAGGTTGGGCCGCTGTACGAAGACGGGGGACTCATTGAGAAAAGCCGCTATTTCGGGCCAACCTTGCTCGACCGTCTCGAAGGTGGTTTCCACGAAGAGGGCTGCCACCTGCTCTTCGGTGAGTTTCCGCCTCGTCATCCAACTAAAAAGCCCAAGGTTCTTCATCGTTGGGAATCAAATCTATTCGCTGTGTGGATGCTGGTGGAGGGTAGCGCTGCATGCGCTATCCACAGTTTTTTCAACAGCCAACCCGAGGAATCGCATTATTTTCGCGCCATGTACAAGACGCTGAAGCCACTGATTTTCAAACTGCAGCCGGAAAAGGCCCACGAGTGGACGATGGCGTTGTTGACGTTTGCTTGTGCGATTCCCGGAGTGTCTTCCTTGCTCAGGTCTTTCTATGCCGTGCGCTCCAACGCGCTAGAAGTGGAAGTGGCCGGATTGAAGTTTCCCAATCCGGTGGGCTTGGCGGCGGGATTCGACAAGGATGCGCGTTGGTTGAAGCAAATGCGTGTGTTGGGTTTCGGCTTCGTAGAAATAGGAACAGTCACGCCTTTACCACAGGATGGTAACCCCAAGCCTCGATTGTTCCGATTGCCGGCTGACAAAGGCATCATCAACCGGATGGGCTTCAACAATTCCGGAATGGTGGCCGCTGCGGCTCGACTCCGCCGTCGACCATCGGGCCTCATCGTGGGCGGCAACATTGGCAAGAACAAAATCACGCCCAACGACCAAGCCGAATCCGATTACATCCAGTGCTTCAATGCGCTGTACGACTACGTCGATTACTTCGTGGTGAACGTCAGTTCGCCCAATACCCCTGGCTTACGGGAATTGCAGGAAAAGGAACCACTCCAGCGGCTGCTCGAAACCCTCATGGCCGAGCGCTCTAAGCGTTCCATTGCACGACCTATTTTCTTGAAAATCGCGCCGGATTTGACCGACGAACAATTGGACGACATTGTTGAACTGGTGCAGGCCGCCGGAATCGCAGGCGTCATTGCCACCAACACGACCATTTCAAGGGATGGGTTGAGCACGCCCGCCGAAGAAGTGGAGCAAATGGGAGCGGGTGGATTGAGCGGTGCCCCGGTGCGCGCCCGTTCAACCGAGGTGATTCGGTATTTGCACGAGCAGTCGAAGGGGGCGTTCCCCATCATTGGCGTCGGGGGCATTTGCGGTCCCGAGGATGCGCAAGAAAAGCTAGATGCCGGGGCGTCCTTGGTGCAGGTGTATTCGGGCCTGATTCACGAAGGCCCTGCGCTGATCAAACGCATCAACATGGGGTTGATCGCTCGTTAAACCGCGTCAGCCCCAAGCTTCCTCAAAGCTGGGAGCGAGGCCAGTGGCTCGAATTCCTTTCTCAGTGTTTTCCAAGCGACAGCAGGCGTTTGCGGCGTCGTGCTCAAAAAACAACATCCAATCTTCCCGGTGGGCCTGTTCCAACAACAGGGCCTTTTCCTCCATGGTGAGCAGGGGGCGGGTGTCGTACCCGATGACCCAAGCCATTGGTAGGTGAGCTGCGGCAGGGGTGAGGTCTGCCATGTAAGCCACACGCGTTCCTCGGTACGAGACAACGGGGAGCATTTGGCTTTCCGTGTGGCCATCGGCAAAGAAGATGTCCAATCCCGGGAACCGCTCGCCGAACGGTTCTCGGTTCCAACGTCCGTCACGGTCGATAAAACGCAATTGACCGCTCTCCTCCAAAGGAAGGAGGTTTTCGCTCAAGAAACTGGCCTTTTCACGTGGGTTGGGGTTCATTGCCCAATCCCAATGCCGCTCGCAGGTCCAAAACTGCGCATTGGGAAACGCCGGTTTGAGCATTCCCTTGGCGTCGCGCTCCACCGCACCGCCTACGTGATCGAAATGGAGATGCGTGAGCAACACATCCGTAATGTCAGCCCTGGAAAATCCGCGCGCAGCGAGAGACCGATCGAGTGAGTCGTCGCCGTGCAGGTGGTAATGGCTGAAGAATTTTTCCGATTGCTTCGAACCGATGCCGGTATCCACGAGCAGAAGGTTGTCCCCGTTTTCAACCAGCAAACACCGCATCGCCCAGGAACACAGGTTGTTTGCGTCGGCGTTCATGTGCCGGGACCACAGCGACTTCGGCACGACGCCGAACATGGCGCCGCCGTCCAACATGAAGTTTCCGGTGTGGATGGTGTGGAGTTGCATGGTGAAAATTTAGGGAAGAAGGAGGGCCCCAGCCATGGCGACCATGAGGAGGTCCTCGATGATGGTCACCGTGCTCATCGGTAGGTTGAACACGGTGCCGAGGCAAGCGCATTGAATTTGCTGTTTGCGGGTTACCGCCGCGATGACACCAATAGCACTGAACCCCATCAACAACACCGTGCTGAGGGCGACGCGGTATGTTCCGCCTTCAAATGCCCATGCCAAGCCCAAGGCCAGTTCGAGGAACGGGTAAATGAAGCCGTATGCGGGCACGGACTTGGCTAGGAGGTCGTACGACCGATAGCTCGCCGCAAAACCGCGAATGTCGAGGAACTTGAAGAACGAAAAAACCAAGAAGAACCCGCCCATGAAGTACTCCATCCACGTGGTCATCGTGCCTGTGGTGTGCCACGTGATTCCCGTGGCCACAACCGAAATGAACAGACCGATTAAGCTGAGCGGCCAATAGGTCCGCCAATGGATGGGTTTGAGGCCGGATGCCGCTGCATCCGAAGCGCCGGCGGTAACTGAATACTTCGGATAAGGTGCCAGTTCAC
>CAXREW010000289.1:0-2015 GCA_964229455.1 Flavobacteriaceae bacterium
GGGCCGCAGACGAATACAAGCAAGCCTTGTTGTACCAAGGGATGCGCGATTGGACCCAAAATGCGGGCATCAGTTGCTTCTACTTCGAGGCGTTTGATGAGCCTTGGAAAAGCGCTGCCAATCCCACTGCTTCTGAAAACCATTTTGGCCTGTTTACAGTTGACGGTGAGACGAAATACGCCCTTTGGCCGTTGGTCAAGCACGGCGTGTTTGATGGGCTAACCCGCAATGGGCATCCCATTCAATGCTCGTATTCCGGAGAGGCCGAGCTGCTGAATCGTCACGTCTTGCACCCGGCACATCAATGAGTTAAGCATGAATAGGATTCATAACATCGCATTGGCCTTGGCTGTAGGTATCCTCCTCACCGGTGCGGTATCGTGTGGTTCGAAGGCGGATACAAAGGTTTGGGCTGCCGACCAGCAGCTTCAAACGACCGACGGCATCTACCGCATCAATGGCGTGTGCTACCATCCCGTTGCCATTGGGGATTCCGTGCGAAGCTTTTCCACTTTATCACAAGACTTGGCTCTTATGAACGAGTTGGGGGTCAACACCATCCGCGTGTATGAGCCCATTGCCTCAAAAGAGGTGCTCGATGAAATAAGCGAGGCCGGTGTGCGTGTCATCATGGGCTTAGGTTATAATCAGGGCGGCACATTTGATATTCGATCAGGAACGTTCATTGATTATGTAAGGAAATTCAAGAACCATCCCGCTATTCTGATGTGGGAATTGGGCAACGAGTACAATTTTCACCCCGAGTGGTTTGGGGGTGATATTCAAATGTGGTACGATGCTTTGTCAGCTGCCGTTGATGCCATTCACGCGGAGGATCCGAACCATCCGGTAGCCACTGCCCACGGCGAAGTGCCAGAGTTGGAGTTGCTCGCTGCACTTCCCAACATCGACCTTTGGGGACTCAACGTTTACCGCTGGGATGTATCCTACACTGCTGCCATGGATTTTGCCGAGCGCAGCGATAAGCCCATGTACTTCTCTGAAATTGGTGCCGACAGCTACATGTCGACTTCGGTGTTGGGTTATGAACAAGGTCCGAACCAACGCGCACAGGCAGATGCCACTCAAGCGTTGTTAGCGCCTTTGTTCTCAGACTCGGTCCCATGCGCCGGTGCCGCTGTTTTCTCCTTCACCGACGGCTGGTGGAAAGCAGGGCGGTCGGATGTGCAGGATCCAGGCGGAGTGGCCCCCGCGAGCAGCGGTGTTCCGTATGACAGCGACGCCAACGAAGAACACTGGGGGCTTGTGGACATTCACCGGCAGCCAAAAGCGGCATTTGATGTGGTCAAATCTTTTTTCAACGCGAACAACTCCTCGAGCATGAAGGAAGGCAAACTCCAAAAAGCAGTGTACGAATCCAGTCGGCAGGGTGGCCGGTTTCATCAAGTACCCGAGTCGGCAGTAGAACAAAGAGATGCGCCGCATCCTGAAGAAATTCGCTTGCACGTACATACGGATCGCCGCAAGCAAACCATCAACGGGTTTGGCGGGTCGTTCACGGATGCCTCTGCCTACCTCGTTCACCAATTGAGTCCAGCTCAACGAGCCAAAATCATTGAAGCGTATTTCGCGGAAGAGGGGGCTAATTACAGTTTGACCCGCACGCACATGAATTCGTGCGATTTCTCGCGGTTCCACTACAGTTACGCAGAAGTGGAGGGCGACCTCGAGTTGGAGCATTTCAACATGGAACAGGACCATGAATTCTTGTTCCCAATGATCAAATTGGCCCAGGAGGCTTCAGCAGACGGTTTCGAACTGATTGCTTCACCGTGGACGGCTCCGCCTTGGATGAAGGACAACGGCGATTGGGTCGGGGGACGGCTGTTGAAGGAAATGCAGCCTACGTGGGCGCAATTCTTCGTGAAATATGCCCAAGAATGCCAGGAAAACGACATCCCGTTGTGGGGCTTTACGGTGGAGAATGAGCCCCACGGCAACGGCAACAACTGGGAAAGCATGCTCTACACGCCGGACGAGATGACGGAATTCGT
>CAXREW010000290.1:0-5314 GCA_964229455.1 Flavobacteriaceae bacterium
CTCCAAGTTGACGCGGTTGGCATAGGTGCCGTCTCCGAAAAGCTGCAGGTACTTCGGAGGCTCCCAGCCGCCATCCAAAGCGCGGTCGCGAAGCATCATCATCAACATCTTGATGGCCGTTGGGTCAATGCTGCCGCTCGAAAATTCATCAAACACCGTGCGCTGCGTCGTCACCAAAACTTCCAAACCATCATCCGCATGGAGTGCAGCGAGCCGTTGGGCGGCTTCTAGGAAAATGGGACGGGTCACGATCACGAGGTCAGCACGTTCGACGGCATGCAGGTTGGAAGGCGCAACGAGGCCCGCGAAGGTCGGTTTCGGCAATGAAGTCGAAGCGAAAGCCACATAGGCGCGGGTCGTATCCGACGCAAGCATCCATTTGACCCCGCCGTCCATGGGGTCGATAGCAACTTCCCGGGGCTGCGGACCATCGGTAATGTCCCACACGCGCACACCATCAACCTCGCTGAGGAGATGCGATTCTGCTAAATCGCCCATGGAAGCGGGAAAAGCAAATGCCAGAGGCGCACCGTCAAACTTCAAATAGCAGGGCTGCTCAACGAGCAGATAATCCAACCAACCCAGGGCGGTACTGACGCCTTTGGTGAATGCGACTTGGACAGACACTAAGGCATCGTCTGCCTCCAATCCAGTTTGCGACGCTGCTACTCCTTCAGCTGAGGCACTTGCCAGGTTGGCCACATTGCTGGTGGACGTTGTACTGGTGTACGAGGGCGCGGCATCAAACGCGATGTCCCCGCTCGTCACCGAGAAGGAACTTTGCACCCCAATGGATTGGGCAACAAATCGCCCGGAAACCTTAGCCGCCTCGCCGGTAGGGTAAGGAGTAGCGAAGGTGAATGTCCGCTGGTTGATGGACCCGAATGATTCGCCAAACCACTCGCGCCCCGAGCGATTGGGACTTTCCAATTCCTGCTCGTGGAATTGTACGTTCTGATAACGGGTGTAAACGGTATCCGGCGTTCCCGAAACCACTGTGGCCGTGGAAACACGCCCCTCGTCAAGTTCTTGATCAATGGCCAAGAAATACCACGCTTTGTCCTCGTATGGGTGGCGAAGGTGTTCCCACTCGGAGATGCTGGAGTTCCAACCTATCCACTCGGGCCCTTCGCCCCAAAAAACCAACTCATCACCATCGTCCCACGACCCGTCTTCACTGCCCGAAAAATCCACGGCGACGGTGCGCAATCCCAAAGGACGGTCTTCTGTATTGTCCATGGGAAGCAATGCGCCTCCGTTGCCGAACAGTTGCACCTTTCGGGGATCAATCGTGTCGGGATCAAAACCAGCATCGATCATCCAGGCGCGATCGATGCGATACAACCCTGATTTTGAAATGGATAATCGTAGGGAGGTGCTTTCGGAAAGCGGGTGCTCAGCCGGCCATTCTCGGGTGCGGTTGCCGGCAACGTCCGTAGCGCTAGCCCATCCGCGTCCAAAGGCACCCGATACTTCCATCAACCGTTCAAACACTTCCTTGTTCGGATTCCAACGCAGGAGCGGACCTTTCCATTGGGCAGCACCGGCTATCACAGATGTGCTCCATTCACCGGCAGGCAGGCCAGCCGTGAGGAGTTGCCGTTGGCGGGAAGTGAGCGATTCTTCTGGGATTTCGACCCAGGATGCGGATTCAATCAGGCTTTGACCGGATTCCCACTCCTTAGGCCAAGGCGTTTCAAAAACACCCCATGGAATTTCATCCAACCAAAATCCATCGTCAATGCTCCAGTTTCCCACCGGTGCACTACCCTCCTCCCACTGCAAGGAATGAACCGTTTCAACGACTTCTACCCCTTTATTTTCCTGGGAATACAGCGGCATGGAGAGCCACAGAAAAACGACTAAAACAACGGAAAATAAGTGGCGAATCATGAACGGTTATCTCAGGATACGAAGGTGGTGAAAAAACAGAATGCAACGCAAAGGGCAAAACGCTCGTTAACTACAATTAGTATGTCATTCGAAAAGTTCCGTTATCCGGGAATTTGAGAGTGGCATTCGATTTTTTCTTATTCTTGTAAATTCATTGGGAATCATCTTTATGAAGCACCTCCTAGCAATCCCCGCTGCAGCCCTCATTCTGACCGCTGCATTTGTGAGTTGGACCGGAACCACAGCCAAAGCTCAAGACCCCGAGTTTACGCAGTATTTCGCCAACCCGCTTTACTTGAACCCCGCATTCGCAGGGTCTGCGCGTTGTCCGCGTTTGACCATGTCGTATCGCAACCAATGGCCTGCAATGAGCGGTTCGTTTGTGACCACCGCAGCAGCCTACGACCAGCACGTTGAAACGCTGTCCGGTGGATTGGGCTTCATTGTGATGAACGACCAAGCGGGCCGAGGCACGCTTTCCACGACCACAGCAAGCGGAATTTATAGCTACCAACAAGCGGTGACCCGAAAGCTTTCGCTCAAGGCAGCGATGCAAGTCACCTACATGCAGAAAGCCCTGGATTGGGGACGACTAACATTTGGTGACATGATTGATCCACGCCGCGGCTTCATCTACGAGACCCAAGACATCCCACGTGGTGGCATGGTCCAAGCGGTTGACTTCAGCACCGGCATCCTCGGCTTCACCGATAAGTACTACTTCGGAGCCGCGGTTCACCACCTGAACGAACCCAACGAGTCATTGGTTGTCGGCACGAGCCGCCTCCCCATGAAGTACACGTTCCACGCAGGAGCGGTGCTTCCGTTGCAGCGATCGGTTACCGGCATTGAATCCACGATCTCTCCGAACGTATTCTACCGTCGACAAGGCGAGTTCCAGCAATTGAACTTGGGCTTGTACGTTAACAAAGGCCCCCTCGTCGGCGGCATTTGGTACCGTGGCATCATGTTCACAGACTACCGCGATGCCTTTATCGTTACGTTGGGCATCAAGTCAGACGTAGTCCAATTTGGCTACAGCTACGATTTGACGGTATCTGAATTGACCCCTGCCACGGGCGGGGCGCACGAAATCAGCATGACCATTCAATTCGATTGCCGCGGCAAACGTTCGAAGTTCCGAACAATAAACTGCCCGTCCTTCTAGTTGAATTAAAGCGATTTAACCAATCGCACCCCTACAATCTGCATGAAACCCACACGAACCTACAATACCATGAATTGGAAGTATTTCGCTCTCGGACTTGCTGCCTCTGCAATGGTCCTGTCCAGCTGTACCCCCGAGCGCTCTGGTGCCACAGGATGGGCGTACAACGACACCTCGAACGGCGGCTTTGAAAAACGCATGTATGCGGGCCAAGAAACTGCTCCAGGCCTCGTCTTCATCGAGGGAGGACCCTTTACGATGGGCCAAGTCGAGGACGATCTGACCATGAATTGGGACAACATCCCACGCCGCGTGACAGTCCCCTCATTTTACATGGATGAAACCGAGGTAACCAACTCGTTTTGGCTAGAATACCTCTACTGGTTGAACCGCGTGTACGGTGATTCATACCGAGAAGTGGTCCAGCGCGCATTGCCTGACACCTTGGTGTGGCGTGAGAAGTTGGCCTACAACGAACCACACGTCAACTACTACTTGCGCCATCCATCTTACCAAGATTACCCGGTAGTTGGCGTGTCCTGGAACCAGGCGAATGATTTCTGCAAGTGGCGCACCGACCGCGTGAATGAGCAGCTGCTCGTGCGCGAAGGATTGATTGCCCACAACCCTGAAGCCCAATTGGACGAGGAATTCTTCACCACCGAGGCCTACCTCGCCGGGCAATACACCCCTGAAACGGTGACCGAAGGATTGACTGATTTCCGCCCCGGTTCATCCGGTGCCCGAAACGTTCGACTGGCGGATGGCTTGTTCCAGCCTCCTTACCGGCTCCCAACGGAAGCAGAGTGGGAGTACGCCGCCCTTGGTCTGATTGGAAACAGCTATGCTGAGTTGATTTCAGACCGACGCACCTACCCATGGGACGGGCACTACACCCGTAACGACAACTCACGATCCCGAGAGTATGGTGGCATGAACGCCAACTTCTCGCGTGGCCGAGGTGACTACATGGGTGTTGCTGGTTCCTTGAACGACGGTGCCGCTGCGACCGCCTCTGTCTATGAATACGCCCCAAACGACTACGGTTTGTACAACATGGCCGGCAACGTCAACGAATGGGTCATGGACGTGTACCGCCCGTACAACGCCGTCGACATGGAAGAGTTCCGACCGTTCCGTGGAAACGTTTACCAAACAAAGCAGCGCAATGCTGAAGGCGTGATCGCTGACAAGTCTGACTTTGTGGTTTACAACGTTGGTGCGCTGGAAGCAGATCTCAAGGCTTACGAGAAGGCAGCGATGAAGAACTTCACCGATGAAGAGCAAAACCTCGTCGCGAATGTCTTCAACGCCATCGATGCTGCCAAAGAAGAGATCAAGGGCAAGCGCATGGAAGAAGGGCAAGAGCAAATCGCAGAAGCCAAAGAACTCGTTATGGAAAGCGAAGAATTGATCGCTCCTGACATATTGGATTTGTTCATTCGCAACGTAGACGCCGCACCCGGCGAGCTGCGTTACCGCGACGTAACCGTTGAAGAGAGCTTGGGACGTGATAACTATCGCCAAGCAGACAATATTGACTACCTCGACGGAGACTTCCAGTCGAGCATCAAGTACAGCGATGAGGAATTCAACTCTCCGGACAAGAAAAATGAGATGATGTACGGCTATTCCAACACCAGCCTCATCAACAACCGTTCACGCGTCTACAAAGGCGGTGGATGGAATGACCGCGGCTACTGGCTCAGCCCAGGAACACGTCGTTTCTTGGACGACGACAAAGCTTCTGCGGCCATCGGATTCCGATGCGCCATGGACCGCATGGGTTCACAATCCCTGAACGGCCCGCGTTAACGGGTCATGAACATCCCATTTTGAATTACAAAGAGCCCTGCACGCCGCAGGGCTTTTTTGTTTTCTGAACTTGACCATCAAGCATCCGTTATGTTTCTATCCGACTCCGATCCCCAATTCAAAGCCATTCAAACGAACTTTGATGCGTCCACCGGCGTTACCACGGATACACGCGCTGCCGGAGTTGGCCAACTATTTTTCGCCTTGAAAGGGGAGAATTTCAACGGTAACGCCTATGCGCAACAGGCCATCGATGCGGGCTGCATCGCTGCTGTCGTGGACGAAAGCGAGTACGTACCGGTCGGTGACCAACGTTTTCTTCTCGTACCCAACGCATTGGAAGCGTTGCAAACCTTGGCCCGTTGGCACCGCCGTCGTTGGTCCTGCCCCGTCATTGGCTTAACGGGAAGCAATGGAAAGACCACGACCAAGGAATTG
>CAXREW010000291.1:0-4230 GCA_964229455.1 Flavobacteriaceae bacterium
GATGGTCTTGCGGCCTTTGCCTTCTGCTTCGTACTTCGTGTAGAGCTTCTCGAATGCGGCACCGTGGTTGTCGGCCAATCCGGGGCATTCGTTGGGGCACATCAAGGTCCATTCACCGTTCTCCTCCACGCGCTTCATGAACAAGTCGGGAATCCACAGGGCGTAGAACAAATCACGTGCGCGTTGCTCTTCCTTTCCGTGGTTCTTCTTCAAGTCCAGGAAGTCGTGGATGTCGGCGTGCCAGGGCTCGATGTAAATGGCAAACGAACCCTTTCGCTTTCCACCACCTTGGTCAACGTAGCGGGCGGTGTCGTTGAACACACGCAACATCGGAACGATGCCGTTGGACGTGCCGTTGGTTCCTTTGATGTACGAGCCTGTGGCACGGATGTCGTGGATGGAAAGGCCGATGCCGCCTGCGTTCTGTGAAATCTTCGCGCACTGCTTGAGCGTATCGTAGATGCCGCTGATGCTGTCTTCTTGTGTCGTCAAGAGGAAGCAGCTGGACATCTGGGGCTTTGGCGTTCCCGAGTTGAACAAGGTGGGGGTTGCGTGGGTGAACCAGCCTTCGCTGAGTCCGTTGTACGTCTCCACCACTGCATCGAGGTCGTCCTTGTGGATGCCAACAGCAACACGCATCAACATGTGCTGAGGGCGCTCGACGATCTCGCTGTTGATCTTGAGCAGGTAGCTGCGCTCCAGGGTTTTGAATCCGAAGTAATCGTAGTTGAAATCCCGGTCGTAAATGATTTGGGAGTCGAGGAATTCTGCGTTGTCTCGGATGATTTCAATAACGTCATTCGCCACCAACGACGCGTTCTCACCTGTGATGGGATCCACATACGTGTAGAGGTCCTCCATGGTTTCCGCGAACGATTTCTTGGTCCCCTTGTGGAGATTGGAAACTGCGATGCGACTCGCGAGGCTGGCGTAGTCTGGGTGCGTGACGGCGTTGGTCGCTGCCACTTCCGCAGCGAGGTTGTCCAATTCGGTCGTCGTCACCCCATCGTATACCCCTTCAATGACGCGCATGGCCACCTTGGTCGGATCGACGGATTCGTGCAACTCGTAACAGAGTTTTTTGATCCGTGCGGTGATTTTATCGAATTGTACCGGTTCTGTGCGGCCGTCGCGCTTGACTACTTGCATGGTGCGAGTGGTTGTTTAAGGGTAAAAATGAAGTGGTGGTTGGTGATGAAGTGATCCGTTGGTAAGACTCGACGTTTAAAAGTCGGCATCTAGGCTGAAGGATTTTGCGCCTTCGTCGGATTTTGTCAACACCCCGGCTTTTTGATATTCACCGACGCGCTTCTCAAAGAAATTGGTCTTCCCTTGGAGGGAAATCATGTCCATGAAGTCAAATGGGTTGGTCACGTTGAACTCCTTTTCGGTGCCGAGTTCCACCAACAAGCGGTCGGCAACGAATTCGATGTACTGGGACATCAAGTCGGCGTTCATGCCAATCAAGCGAACGGGCAACGACTCGCAAATGAATTCCTTCTCAATCTCCACCGCGTCGATGATGATCTTGCGCAGGGTCTTGACCGGGAGCTTGTTGACAATGTGGTCGTTGTAGAGCAGGCAGGCGAAGTCGCAGTGCATGCCTTCATCGCGTGAAATCAACTCATTGGAGAAGCTCAAGCCCGGCATGAGGCCGCGCTTCTTCAACCAAAAGATGGAGCAGAAACTGCCGCTGAAGAAGATGCCTTCGACTGCAGCGAACGCCACAATGCGCTCAGCGAAAGAGCCGTTCTCGATCCAGTTCAATGCCCATTCCGCTTTTTTCTTCACGCAATCCATGGTCTCGATGGCGTTGAAGAGCTTGTCCTTCTCAGCGTCGTCCTTGATGTACGTGTCGATCAACAGCGAGTAGGTCTCAGAGTGGATGTTCTCCATCATGATTTGGAAACCGTAGAAGAACTTCGCTTCGGTGTATTGCACCTCAGCCACAAAGTTCTCGGCCAAGTTCTCATTCACAATGCCGTCCGAGGCAGCGAAGAACGCCAAGACGTGCTTGATGAAGTAGCGCTCATCGTCGTTCAGCTTCTCATTCCAATCAACGATGTCCGCGGCAAGATCAATTTCTTCTGCTGTCCAGAAGCTCGCTTCGGACTTCTTGTAAAAGTTCCAGATGTCGTTGTGCTGGATTGGGAACAGAACAAATCGGTTGGGGTTGTCTTCAAGAATGGGTTCGGTCACCACCGTATTCTCGGGCAATACTTCCTCAATGGAAGTTTGTACGCTCGCTGCGCTTGTCTCGTTCACGTCTGTAGTGGTCAAATCCTCGGGTGTCTGTGCGCTCATGGCGGTGGTTAGGTTGGTGCCAGCGAGTGGCGGGTGAAACGTTAGGTCGGTCGCAGCATCTCCCTTTTTTGAGCCGTCGAAACCCGCTTCCGTTTCGGGGGTCGAAGTCCTGTCCTCGATGGCAATCCGATGTTCCAAAAGCATTGGAAACACTGGGATTTCGAGGCTAATGACTTGTCCTCCACCTTTGGAGTCGGGCTCAGTAGCGTTTTGAAAAAGGGCCGTCGGACGCGGGACGAATCCCGAAGCCTTAACCATTGAAGTCCCCAAAGAAAACAGAAGAGGAGGCACAAGACCAAAACAAAACAATTCACAAATCGAGGTAGTTTTTAACAGTCGATTCGTTCGAAATCCGTGGAACCATTGACAGCGTTGAGAAGGCGCGAATTTTTAGTCCGTTGGGGATAAAAAACCCGAAAAAATGCTTGGTTTTTTTGTGTCGTTGTCTAAGGGCATCGACCCGTTATTTATCCAAGCCCTTGACTCGCCGCGAGTTCGGTCTATGCGTTGTAAAATTTTAGCCGGATGTGACCCGCTTCCCTTCGTATTTTCGCGTCATGTTTAAAACGCTTCTGAAAAAATTGGTCGGCGATAAGGCTGAGGGGGACATGAAGGAAATCCAGCCGGTTGTTGATGCCGTCCATGGTTTCGAATCGGCCACGAAAGCGTTATCCGACGATGGCTTGCGAACCCGAAGCGAGGACTTGCGCCAACGCATCCAAGCCCATGTTGCTGACCTGGAAAAGGAAGAACAAGCGTTACGTGCCGATGCCTCAGCCATGGGCGAAGACCAGTTGGAACAGAAGGAGGCGATCTACGATCAAATTGATGGATTGACAAAACGCATTGACGAGGCGTTGGAGGAAGTGTTGGAAACCATCATGGCGGAAGCGTTTGCCTTGGTCAAGGAAACGTCGCGGCGCTTGGCTGAAAATGGGCAGCTCACCGTCACGGCTTCAGATTGGGACCGGGACATCGCAGCCAAGCGCGGCGGGGTCACCATCAACGGCGACCAAGCTGTGTGGGGCAATGCATGGATGGCTGCCGGTTCGGAAGTGCTGTGGAACATGGTGCATTACGATGTCCAGCTGGTCGGTGGTGCGGCCTTGCACCGAGGCAAGGTGGCGGAGATGCAAACCGGTGAGGGCAAGACCTTGGTGGCGACGCTCCCGGTGTTCCTTAACGCACTGACCGGAAAAGGCGTCCACCTCGTTACGGTGAACGATTACCTCGCCCGCCGCGACTCCGAGTGGATGGCGCCGCTGTTCGAAGTCCACGGCATGCGGGTCGATTGCATCGACAAGCATCAGCCCAACAGCGAATCGCGCCGGGAAGCGTACCGCGCCGACATCACGTACGGCACCAACAACGAATTTGGCTTCGACTACTTGCGCGACAACATGGCCCAGCGCCCGGAGCAACTGGTCCAGCGTAAGCACCACTTCGCCATCGTCGACGAGGTCGACTCCGTGCTCATCGACGAAGCACGAACCCCGTTGATCATCAGCGGCCCGACCCCAAAGGGCGACCAGCAGGAATTTGTCGAGCTCAAGCCCAAAGTGGTGCAGCTCGTCACGGTCCAACAAAAAGCGGCTCAGCAGTTCTTGACGGATGCCAAGCGCCTGTTGCAAAAAGACGGGGCCTCCAAGGATGACATTACCGAAGGGGGATTGGCCTTGTTCCGTGCGTACCGCGCTTTGCCCAAGTCCAAGCCGCTCATCAAGTTCTTGAGCCTTGAGGGCATGAAGCAACAGTTGCTCAAGACCGAGGCGATCTACCTCGCCGACAACAAGCGCGAGATGCCCAAAGCCGATGCTGAGCTCTACTTCGTCATCGACGAGAAGCAGAACCAGGTGGAGCTGACCGAGAAGGGCATTGAGTTCTTGACGGCCAACATGGAGGACGAGAATTTCTTCACCATGCCGG
>CAXREW010000292.1:0-3450 GCA_964229455.1 Flavobacteriaceae bacterium
GGCCGGAAGTGCTTTGATTTGATCCACTTCGACGGAAGCTCGCCCCACATCTGTGCTGGCGGTATGATCAGTTCGTTTCCCTACCACCGTTGCTTCTTCGAAGGCAATCACGGCCGGTTCCAGCCCCACGTTGTAGACAGATTGTCCGGGTTTCAGTTGAACTTCCTTCGTGTTGAATCCGATGAAGCTGATACTAATAGCCTGTGCGTCACCGCCGAGCGTCAAGCTGTAAAAACCGTAGATGTTCGTGGATGTGCCACGGCCGTCATTGACCGGTAACACGCTGGCTCCGAGGATTTGTTCGCCTGTGGTGGCATCCGTCACCGTCCCGCTAATGGTGCGCTGGGCATGTGCCGCATACGAGGCAAAGAAGATGCTCAGGGTGAGCAAAACAAGGTAACGGGGGGAGCGACTCATGGAGTGTGTAAAAGTATTGGGGGCGGTGATGCCGCTGCCTGGTTAACAACTGGTTTTAGCATTTGTTGGACACTACCTTGTGCGGGGAATGAAAGCACAACGACCATCCAAGATTCAGCGGGTGCTATGGTTTGCCTTGCTGGTTGCACTTGGCGGGTGCAATTCGACCGATTATGATGCGTCCCGTGTCTTCCGCTACAACGAAAGCGCCAACCTCACTTCACTCGATCCTGCCTTTGCGCGGACCCTCGAACCTATGTGGGTGGTGGACCAGTTGTACGATGGTTTGGTGGAATTGGACGCCAACTTGAACGTGCAGCCGCTCATTGCCGAATCCTACTACGTTGAAGAGGAAGGTACTAAGTGGGTGTTTGTGTTGCGTGATGATGTGCGCCTTGCCGCCCACCCCGATGTTCCTGGGTTGGCCGCGGGCCGGCGACTCACGGCACAGGATGTCGTGTTCAGCCTGAACCGGCTCCGGGATCCGCAGGTCGCTTCGAGCGGTCGTTGGATCTTGGATGCTCTGGACTACTCGAGCGAAGGGGAGGGCTTGGTCGCACGCGGTGTTGATACCGTTGAGTTCAAATTGAAACAACCGTTTCCGCCGTTTTTAGGCCTGCTTGCCACGGCGTATGCCAACGTGGTTGCCCCGGAGGCAGTCGAATACTTTGGTGCGGATTTTCGCCGCCATCCGGTGGGGTCGGGGCCGTTTAAATTGGCGTGGTGGTTGGAAGATGTGGCCTGCGTGCTCCACAGGAATGAAGGCTATTGGGAGCGCGATGCCGCGGGCGAACAGCTGCCGTATATGGATGCCGTACACATTTCGTTTGCAGCCGACATGGGAGCAGAATACCAGGGCCTCTTGCAAGGAAAATTTGATTTTATGAGTGGCTTGCACCCGGCTTACATGGAAGAATTGCTCGAGGCGGATGGATCCTTGCGCGAGGAACATGCATCGCAGGTCCGCATGGAGACCACGCCGTTTTTGAAAACGGATTACATCGGGTTTTTTGTGGAGCCCGGCGGGGAAGGTTGGTTGCCTTGGCAAGATCAAGCCGTGCGCAACGCGCTGTCTCTGGCCATTGACCGGGAGGGCATCGCTCGCTCGCTGCGTCGGGGGACCGTGGTGCCAACCCGGGATTTTGTGCCACCGGCCCTTGTGGGACGGTCTGCCCCGAGGCTCATTGCTTACGACGTTGAGCGTGCCCGGGCCATGATGGACTCCGTGGCCGCAGTGCAGTCACGGCCGTGGCCTGAATTGGTGTTATCAACGACGAGTGACTACACCGATTTGTGTGCAGCCCTTCAATACCAATGGGAAGCCGTTGGCATGGAAGTCCGCATCGATGTGGTGGCCCCGGCGACCCACAGGGAGCGAGTGGCCAATGGCAGGGCCTCGGCGTTCCGTAAATCGTGGTTGGCCGATTATCCAGACGCGGAAAATTTCTTATCGCTTTTCCGGACGGCCAATCATGCTCCAAGTGGTCCAAACTACACGCACTATTCGGATGCTGGATTTGACGCCCGCCTGGACTCGGCCATGGCAGAACCGGATGCCTCCAAGCGGCTCGCGCTTTATGAGGACTTGAATGGAATGGTGTCGGAGGCGTTGCCGTTGATTCCACTTTTTCATGACCAAGTGACGCATTTTGTTCGGCACGACGTCCAAGGATGGGAGATTAATTCCGTTAATCGATTGGATTTGAGGCGGGTAAGGAAAACGCCGGCGCACAACTGAGGCGTGCGTGCTCGATTTGTGCCACAAACCTTAAATTGGAAGGCACGAACCCTTGCTTTCCATGCTCAGAATCGATTGCCATACCCACATTTTACCCCGCGAAATGCCCAAGTGGACCGAGCGGTTTGGGGGAGGCCAGTACATCCACTTGGAGCCAAGTGAGCGAGCGGGATTTGCCCGCATGATGCAAGGCAGCCAATTCTTTCGCGAAATCGGCGAAAACTGCTGGGATGCGGAGGTGCGCAAACGGGAATACGCAGCGCTCGAGACCCAAGTCCAAGTGGTGTGCACCATCCCCGTGATGTTCAATTACGACGCACCGTTGGCGCATGCGCAGGACATCTCGGGCTTTCTCAACGACCACATCAGTGCGCTGGTAGCCAATGATCCGCGGCATTACGCGGGCCTTTGCACGGTGCCCATGCAGGACACCGACGCGGCCATCCGTGAGTTGGAAAGGGCCAAAAACGCCGGTCATTTGGGGGTGCAGATTGGCTCCAATATCAATGGACTCAACCTCTCGGAGGAACGCTTCTTTCTATTTTTTGAAGCGTGCCAGCGCTTGGGGATGGCAGTCATGATCCATCCATGGGACATGATGGGCAAAGAGCAAATGGAAAAGTACTGGTTGCCATGGTTGGTGGGCATGCCGGCAGAAACAGCCCGTGCTGCGAGCTCGATGATCTTCGGTGGAGTATTGGAAAGGCTGCCCAATTTGCGGGTCATGTTCAGCCATGCCGGCGGCTCCTTCCTGACCACCTTGGGCCGGTTTGAGCACGGATTCAATTGCCGACCGGATTTGGTTGCGGTGGACAACGATGTCAATCCCCGCGACTACCTCGGTAAGTTTTGGATTGACAGCATCACACACGACGCCGATTTGCTAGAATACGTGTTGAAGTTGCAAGGAGCCAATCGCATTTGCATGGGGTCAGACTATCCATTCCCGTTGGGTGACTTGGAGCTCGGCGCCTACATGCTCGACATGGGACTCGATGAACACCAGTTGACGCAACTGTTCTCTGGTGCGGCATTGGAATGGCTCGGCGTCTCAGCCTCTCATTTTGAATCGTAAGTCCTCCCTGAATTTGCTGCAACCAATTAAGGCCTGAATGGGTTTTACTTACTGACCACCTGATCCATGGAAGCGGCTGACATCAACCTCATTGAAGCGTGCAAGCGGGGCAAGCCCAGTGCGCAGCGGGAGGTGTACGCGCGCTTTAGCCCCATGATGTTTGCCGTGGCGCTCCGTTACACGAATGGACGGGCCGACGCGGAAGACATTTTGCAAGAGG
>CAXREW010000293.1:0-3006 GCA_964229455.1 Flavobacteriaceae bacterium
TGTTGGAACTCGCGGAAAATACCTTCGAAGTCAACCTCAGGTCTTTGTGGCAGGCGCTCCCCACATCGGAACAGACAGACGAATTGAAGCAGGCCCTGCGTTGGTGGGATGTAAACGTCAACATCAATTGGCCCCTCAGTCACTACAAAAGCGCCGTACGCTACCTCCAGCGCAACCCCGAAGACATCGCCGCCACCGGCGGTACGAACTGGCAGAAATACCTGCCGCCTCGCTTTCAGAAGCGCATCTTCTACCCGGAATTGTGGAGTGCGGACGAATTGAACGAATGGGGAAAGGGATGGGTCAAAAAAGAAGTGTTCGGTCGCGGTTGATGCAACGTTGGTTCCCACTCATCATCCTGTGCTGTGGCCTCGTGGCCTGCGGCGGTTCGGGCGAAGGCTCCGTATTCATTGAACCCGAGGCACCCCCACACGTCCCGATCGAGCGATTTGGTGTGGTCTGGGAAGGCCTGGAGGTGGATTCGGGCACGGTGCAACTTGGCCACTCGCTTTCCCACATCCTTGGCCCCGCTGGCGTATCGGCAGGAACCATCACCAACCTCGCCAACGAAACAAAATCCACCTACGACGTCCGTAACATCCGCGCCCAGCAACCCTATTGGATCGCCTTTGACGAAGACAGCGTGCAACCCGCCCGTTACTTCGTTTACCAGCGCAATGCAACCCAATACGCCCGATTCGACCTGCGACCACCGTACGGCGTCACCCTGGAATCCTACCCGACCGACACCCTGGTCGAGCGCGCCCAAGGCGTCATTGAATCCAGCCTGTACGTCGACCTCGAGCGGGTCGGCGCACCATCCAACCTCGCCTTGTCCATGGCCGCGGTCTACGCATGGACCGTGGACTTTTCGCGGCTGCAAGAAGGGGATGCATTCGACGTGTTGTACGAGCGCGTGTACGTCAACGACCAGCCCGTTGGCATGCCCCGCGTCATCGTGTGCCACTTCGAGCACAGCAACAGAATGCTGCCGGCGTACCGGTTTGACCAAGGCGGGGGCGACGACTACTTTGATGAAGATGGCAACAGCCTCCGCAAGGCCTTCCTCAAGGCGCCGGTGGAATTCAGCCGCATCAGCAGCCGGTACAACCTCAAGCGTTTCCACCCCATCCTCAATCGGACCAAAGCCCATTACGGCACGGACTACGCCGCCCCCACCGGCACACCCATTTTGGCCGTCGGCGACGGCGTGGTGACCAAGTCCAGCTACACGAAAGGCAACGGCAAATACGTCAAGATCCGCCACAACTCCACCTACGAAACCCAGTACCTCCACATGTCCAAGCGCGCCGTCACCGTAGGCGAACGCGTGCGCCAAGGGCAGGTCATCGGTTACGTTGGATCAACGGGGCTGGCCACGGGGCCGCACGTCTGCTTCCGGTTTTGGAAAAACGGCCAACAAGTCGACCATTTGAAGGAGGATTTTCCGCCTTCCGAGCCCATCGAGGACGGTCAGATGGATGCCTTCCAGGCCGCCGTCACCGAATGGCGGGCGCGCATCCAAGACCGGGAATTTGCCGTCCGCTGAACGGTCCATGCAACCCTGTTCACTTCAGGAGCGTCTTAGATTCGGTTAGGTTAACCCGTGGCGCCCTTATCCCCTATTGTGAAACCTGCAAGATCTCGCAAATTTGAAAGGGAAGGGCGCCATGTTTTTTAGGCCTAAGCTTGGGCCTGAAACGCAATCCCGTAATGCTTCATCTGCTGAACCATGGACCGCAAGCCGTTGGCTCGCGTCGGGCTCAGGTGAGCGTCCAGCCCAATTTTCTCGATGAACCAGAGGTCCGCTTGGGCAATCGCCGCAGGCGGCAATCCGTTCATCACGCGAACCATCAAAGCGGCCAATCCCTTGGTGATGATGGCATCGCTGTCCGCTCGAAATTGCACATTGCCCTCGTCGTCCTTTGCAGCTAAAAGCCAGCCGCGGGATTGGCACCCCCGGATCAAGTGCTCGTCCAATTTGTCCGCTTCAGCGATGGGGTCCAGTTCCTTGCCCAACTCAATGATGTGCTCGTACCGCTCCATCCAGTCTTCGAAGAACTCGAATTCTTCGGCGATATCGTGTTGGCGCTGTTGAAGGAGGTCGCTCATGGTTCGTTGCGGTTGGAAAGGTCAATCGCGCAGCATGCGCACCGCGCGGACCGTTCCAGCGACAAAGGTATCCACTTCTTGCAAGGTGTTGTACGCCCCAAACGAAGCGCGCACCGTGCCGGGGATGTCATAGCGTTCCATGAGCGGCTGGGTGCAATGGTGCCCGGTGCGAACCGCCACCCCTTGCGAATCGAGCAGCGTGCCGATATCGTACGGGTGCGTCCCGTCCACCACAAAGCTCACCACCCCGGCAGCCGAGGTCGCACTGCCAATGAACCGAATGCCCTCGATGCTGCTCAATCCCTTCCGGGCGTGCGCAGCGAGCATGGTCTCATGGTCCATGATGGCCTCCGCACCAATGCCTTTAATCCAGTTCAGCGCGACGCCCAAGGCAATCGCACCGCTGATGTGCGGAGTGCCCGCCTCGAACTTTTGGGGCAGGCCTGCGTAGGTCGTTCCGTTTTCGAGGCTGACCACGTCGATCATCTCCCCGCCACCGCGCCACGGGCGCATGGCCTCGAGCAATGCGCGTTTGCCGTACAACACACCAATCCCCGTCGGTCCGTAGGCCTTGTGACCTGAAAAAATGTAGAAGTCACAGTCCAGTGCCTGTACGTCCACGTTCATGTGCGGAACGGCCTGGCATCCGTCGATCAACACCGCGGCCCCTGCGTCCTTGGCTTGCGCCGTCAATGCTTGAGCGTCGTTGACGGTGCCAAGGGTGGTGGACCCGTGTGTGAAGGCAAAAAGCTTGGGGCCGAGGGCTAACTTTTGCTGCAGCTGCTCGGTATCCAGCGTGCCGTCATCCCGAACTTCAACCACCTCAATGGAAGCGCCCACCTCATCCGCGAGCATTTGCCACGGTACGATGTTGGCGTGGTGTTCCATCCGCGT
>CAXREW010000294.1:0-4920 GCA_964229455.1 Flavobacteriaceae bacterium
TTGAAATGGTGCTTTGCCTGCATTGGCGTGGCATGGGGTTCCATTTTGTCCATGCCGTATGCCATGTTATCAAGTTCAGTTCCCAAAGACCAGATGGGCATTTATATGGGCATTTTCAACATGTTCATCGTTATCCCGCAAATCCTTGCAGCGCTTGGAGGAATCAACTGGGTCAACGGTTTGCTTTTCAACGGAGACATCGGTTTCACCATGATGATTGCGGGTTTCAGTCTAGGAGCTGGTGCGCTCTCATTGGTGCTCGTAGACCGCTCCGTTCATTGATGCCAATTTGTTGTATTTCAGACACCTTTTGCAGTTTAAAATTAAATTCCTTGTTGTTTTTACACTCTTTATGCTTTATCTTACGCCGATGATTTGTCCCTTCTTAATGGTAGAATAAGGGCATTCGTAGAAAACTAATCCATAATGAAAAATTTACTCGCGTGCGTTGTAGCCCTCTTCATCACCATGGGGGCATGGGCACAGTCACACGATGTGACGTTCAATTGCAATACTGCAAACATCACTGTCGGAGCGAACGGCATGTTCCTCGGTGGCGGTGATTACTTTGGAGATGCCATGGGGCATGCCATGTCCGATGATGACGGTGATGGTATCTACACGGTCACTGTTTCTGTTCCTGAAGGATATAGTGGGAACTACATTTTCTTGAACAGCCCAGCCAACGGTGGGGATTGGGGTGCAAAAGAAGACCTCGCCGGTCTTCCTTGCGCGGATGGTACTTGGAACGACCGATTGCTTCCAGCAGTAACGGCCCCGACGACCATCAGCACATGCTTTGGTCAATGCTCCGAAGACGGAACATGCGCGGCACCTCCAGCCACAGCAAACGTTACGTTCCAAGTCGATATGAATGATTATGGTCTTTCATACGGCACCGTAAATTTGAACGGAAGCTTCAATGGCTGGTGTGGCGGATGCGCGGCGATGACGGATGATGATGGTGACGGTGTATACCAAATCACCATTGAATTGGATCAGGAAGACACGTACGAATACAAGTTCACGCTTGACGGTTGGAATGCCCAAGAGACCTTCGTTGACGGAGACCCCTGCACTTCGACCATCGATGGATTTGTAAATCGCACATTGACGACAGGGACAGAGGACGCGACGTTGGACGTAGTTTGCTACAATTCATGCGAAGCATGCACCGGTGTAGTTGCTGGTACGATTTCGGTAACGTGGCAAGTGGATATGTCCGTCGTTGGTGCTAATCCTGCTGGTGTATTCATCGCCGGAGGTTTCCAAGGCTGGGACGGCGGCGCGAGCCAAATGACCGACGCCGGCAATGGCATCTACACGTACACGCAAGACGTAGCTGAAAATTCTTACCTCGAGTGGAAATACTTGAACGGCCCAGGTTGGGGCTTCGAAGAGACCGTACCTGGTGCGTGTGCTAACTCCAGCACAAACCGCAACTACCAAGCGGGTACCGAAGATGTGACCATTGACGTGGTTTGCTACGCGGAATGCGCTGCCTGTGACGTTGAGGTGATGGAGTACGCAGTGACCTTCAATGTCAACATGGCTAACGAAGAAGTAGCTGAGACAGGCGTATATCTTGCCGGTGGCGGAAACTTCGGAAACCCAGGCGACAATGAGATGACCGACCCTGACGGCGACGGCATCTACAGCATCACCATGATGTTGGATGAAGGTTTCTCTAGCTACTACACGTTTACCAACGGTGCATGTGGCGACTGGTCTTGTAAGGAAAACTTGGCTGGACTGCCTTGTGGAGATCCTGCGAACTACAACGACCGCTTCTTGCCTGCCATTACGGGTGAGACCGAGATATCAACATGCTTCGGCCAATGTTCTACGGACGGTACATGTGAATCCGTCTCTGAAGCTTCGGTGACCTTCCGATTGGACATGAACACAGAATCTGTTGGTGGTGATGTAACCATCTTCGGTGGAACTATTAACGGCTGGGGTTTCCCCGGTGAGCTTATGAGCGACGAAGACGGCGATGGCATTTATGAATACACAACCACATTGCCTGCAGGAGGTCACGAATACAAATTCGTTAACACAGGCACCGCGGAGACTTTGGACAGCTTGGACGCAGCATGCACCCTGACTACGGGCGACTTCACCAACCGTATCGTATACGTCGAAGGTGGTGTTGACATGGTATTGGATGCTGTTTGTTGGGAAACGTGCGAAGCATGTGACGTCAACGAAGGTGACGTCTACGGTTGTACGGACGCGAATGCCAACAACTACAACAGCGAGGCAAATGTGGATGACGGATCTTGCAGCTACACGACCACGTTCAATGTGGACATGACCTGTGCAGGTGTTGATTTCACCACGGTGCACATCACCGGCCCTTACTTCGGATGGGGTGTAGATCTCATCTTGACTGACGATGATGCGGATGGAACATACAGCATCACGTTGGATGTTCCTGGTCCAACGTTCGAGTACAAGTACATGGTGGACTACTGGGCGCACCAAGAGGATTTGATTGACGACATGCAGGACGGCGCTTCTTGCGCTCCTGTCACGGATTACAGCAGCTATGCCAACCGTTTGGTTGATTCCGGTTCGACCACTGCAGATACGTACGGCACGTGCTTGACGTGCGATGAAGTGAATCCTCCAGTTTACGTGGACATTGCAATCGCAATTGACATGAACTACACCGGTTTCCCAAATGATGACTACGATAACATCGTAGTAAATGGCAGCTGGAACGGCTGGGGCGCTTGGGGAGTTACCCTTGCCGACTCAGATGCGGACGGTGTGTTTACTGGAACCTTGACGTTGGAAGAAGGAACGGAATTCGAATTCGTCATCGCAGCTACGGGTGCAGCTGACGGATGGTCAGGATGGGGTTCTGTCTTCAACGCTCCTGAGGAATGCTCAACCAACCCGGAGCTTCCGATTGGAGCCGGCGGAGGAAACTACGGTGCAACAGCAACGGATGGTGCAACGATTGAATACTGCGCTGGAAGCTGCGCGGCAACGTGCCCACTCCCAGGTTGCACGGATCCATTCTATGCTGAATTTGACATGAACGCCACAGAAGACGACGGTTCTTGCGCGACGCCAGTGGTATTCGGTTGCATCTATGAAGCAGCTGACAACTACGACGCGGCGGCCAACACCGACGACGGTTCATGCGAATTCACATTGAACGCTTGCCCAGGTGACTTGGACGGCGACGGCTTGGTGGCGACACCTGACTTGTTGCAGTTCTTGTCAGTATTCGGCACCGACTGCGACTAAGAGCAGCAACTGCGAACAAATTCATGGAAAGCCGGCTCCCCTCCAGGAGCCGGCTTTTCTGTTCTTAAGCGCCGGATGTTCTGCCTACCTTTGCCCCGTGAAAAAACTCGTTGAAGCCCGACTTCCTGTGCCCAATGCGCAATTCACCATGATTGCGTTTGGTGAAGAGGGAGATGGCCACCCGCACATTGCGTTGGTGGCACCCTCAGCTAATGGCACCAAGGCGCCCTTGGTCCGTGTGCACAGCGAGTGCATGACCGGTGATGTTTTCGGCTCCAGCCGATGCGATTGCGGCCAGCAATTGGCCTACTCTTTGGCGAAGATTGCGGAAGAAGGGGGATGCTTGGTGTACCTCCGTCAGGAAGGACGTGGCATTGGATTGGTTGAAAAGCTGAAGGCGTACAACCTTCAGGACGAAGGGATGGACACCATTGAAGCGAATGAAGCCTTAGGGCACGAGGCGGACGCACGCTCGTTTGATGCTGCCGCTGCCATCTTGAAGGAATTGAGCATAACAACCGCGCGGCTGCTCACGAACAACCCACAGAAAGTAAAGGAGCTCGAAGAAAACGGAATCCGTGTCGAACAACGCGAGCCGGTCGTGATTGCTCCGGTCAAAGAAAACGAAGCCTACCTCGCCGTCAAAAAGGCGGCGATGGGGCACTGGCTTTAATTCGTCAGACCTACATAGAGATGGCGTGCATGAGCTCCATGCACACGATGGCTCCCACCGTACCAACGGCATAACCCAATACAGCAAGCAGGACCCCAACTGGAGCCAGCGCAGGAGAGAAGGCGCTCGCTACGATTGGTGCACTGGCCGCACCGCCCACATTGGCTTGTGAGCCCACCGCGACAAAAAAGAAGGGGGCCTTGATGATTTTGGCTACGCTCAACAGCACCACAATGTGCGTGAGCATCCAAATAAGTCCAATCAAAATTACCGACCAGTAAACGTCCCAGTTGTGGTACAATTCCACCACGTCCATCTTCATGCCAATGGTCGCAACGAGGATGTACAGGAACACGCTGCCCAATTTGCTCGCTCCGGCACCCTCGTAATTGCGAAGCCCTGTGAAGCTCAAGCCAATACCAACCGCAGTCGCCGTCACGACAATCCAGAAGAATCCCTGTTCCAAGCTGCTCAAGAATTGAACGAAGCTGTCGGGGTTGTGCTCGAGGATGCCACCGAACCAGCCTTTGAATGTCGGTCCAAGGACATCCGCTGATACGTGCGCCACAGCGACGGAACCGAAGGCCACACCGCCGATGATCATCAAGTCGGTAAACGACGGTACGCGGGCAATGCCCAATTGGAAGGCTTCGACCTTCTTTTTGAGTTCATCCACCGCTGATGCATCCGCCTTCAGTCGGCGGTCAAGCGCTGCGCTCATGCCTGCTCCGATCAGCAAAAAGGGCATCCACAGGTTGGCAACAAACACATCCACGATGAGCATGGCGGAGAACTGGTCGTCGGTGGTCATGGAAATTTCCTTCAACGCCGCCTGATTGGCACCTCCACCGATCCAGCTACCGGCAACCGTCGACAGCCCACGCCAAAAGGCGTCCGGCGCATCGCCGCCCAAGACTGCAGGCTCGATAAAGCTCACTGCCCACAGGGCCAGAGGCCCTCCGATAATGATGCCAATGGTCGCCGCG
>CAXREW010000295.1:0-7627 GCA_964229455.1 Flavobacteriaceae bacterium
CCCACCGAGATCCGTTCCCAGTCCGAAATGACGCACGGATTCTGACCATGTACCCAGATTCTCGTGCGCGTCGCTGAAGATGCTGCCTGTTGAGCCGTCTTGGATCATGCGTTTCATGACTTCATGGAAGTACGGATTGCAGGAGTGGACGATGGCTTCTTCCAAGTTGTCAAACCGGTGCGGACCGTGGCAGCCAATGATGTCCCGGTCGCAGGCAATGCGGTTGGATGGGCGCAGTACGCCCCGGTCCATGGCAATGAGCCCCTGGACCATTTTGAAAATGCTCCCTGGGCGGTAGGTCGCGCGCAGGGTTCGGTTGAAAAGCGGCTTGTTGGGGTGGTTGAGGAGGCTATCATAATTCGCTCCACGGTCCCTTCCAGTCAGCAAATCGGTCCCGTAGCTCGGGGCACTGACCATGGCAAGGACCTCTCCCGTCGCCGGTTCGATGGCAACGATGGCTCCCCGCTTGTTTGCCATGATGCGTTCCCCGTACGCCTGCAAGTCCAAATCCAAGGTGATCTGAATATCGTCGCCGGGCACGGGAAGCGTGTCGAGCATGCCGGCTTGGGCCGGTTCCCGGTAGTCGTTGCGGATGTCAACGATGTGGTGCCGCGTTCCGCGTTTTCCGCGCAGTGTGGATTCCCATTGCAGTTCTAAACCGGACTTCCCCTTGTAGTCGCCTAGCCGGTAACCTTGGTTCGAAGCGAGGTCATTTTGATCCACTTCTCGGAATTCCCCCACAAGGTGACTCGCCAGTCCAGAGGGGTTGGTCCGGATGGATCGCCGCCGCACTTCCACGCCTGGGAATCGCCAGATTTCTCCCGAGATGCGGGCATAGGCCTCCGCTGTGAGTTGTTTCTGAATGCGTGAAGGCCGGTACGTGGCGTAATTCTCGGCCCGGCGAAATGCTCGGGCGAGGCCTTCGGGTGTCATCTCGATCAATTCGGCCAAGGCGAGGGTGTCAAGTCCTCCGGCGGCTTTGCATTTGCGCGGAGTGAACCAAATGTCGTACCCGGCTTTGTTGTTGACGACGATTTCGCCATGGCGGTCGCGGATGAGGCCACGGGCCGGCTCCAGCGTTTCTGTTTCCTCGGTCAAACGTGCTGCATAGGCCTTCCATTCTTGGGCGAATACCTGCATTTGCACCAATCGCCCGAGGTAAATGATGGTGATGAGAAGGAAAATTCCCCCGATGATCCATTGGCGTTCACGCAGTTTCATCGGGCGGAACGTTGGCGACGGGTGAGCAACAGAATCAGGACAAACGCGCCCGTAGATAAAAAGGACGAGGTGAGGGCTTTCCCAATGGCGCGGGGAATCAAATCCCACCGTCCGGCCTCCAATCCAAACATCCAGAGGTGGTGAATGGTCAACAGAAGCAAGCACCGGATGGCGAACCACTGCACGCCCATGGACGACAGGGTTGGCTGATCGGTGACTTCATACCCTTCCCGCGGTGCCAACAACCGGTTGATGGCAGGCGTTGCCAATGCCATCAGGACGGCGCTCGACATGAACAGCCCGCCTTCGAACGTAGCCGCGTCGACGATGCTCCCGAATCCCGCAGCGACCAGCAAAAGCAACAGTGGCGAAGATTGCAATGGCATGAGCAACAGCCCCAATAGGTGAAGCCCAATAAACCACCAACCCGCGGCGAATGCGGCGTACTGGAAAAACAGCACATGCAATCCCAATGGGATGATCACCCGGGCATATGTCAGTACCTGGTTGTTCATGGCGATTGCTGGTCATTGGTGTTTGTCAGGCCTTCGATTTCAGACTGCCCTTGAGGGGAGGCAATTTGCACGTACCGAATGGATCGGAAGTCAGCCGCGAGGTCAACAGGGACATTCAAAAACTGCCCGTCGAATTCGGGGGCTTCATCGGCGACGGTGCCGATCAGCAGCCCCGATGGAAAGTACCCTTGAAAGCCCGAGGTTAGAATGGAATCACCCGCACCAAACGTCGCGCTCCGCGGCACGTCGTACACCATGGCACGAGTCACATCGCCCCCTTCCCACGCCAATCGCGCCACGGGACCCGTGCTGCCGATTCGCACGCTCCATTCGACGGAGGCGTTGATCAACGGCAAAGCCAAGGCGTAGTTCGTTGAGGCTTCGACGACGCGCCCAACGACGCGGTTGTTCTGCAACAGGCCTTGCCCGGGTTGGACTCCTTGTGCCGTGCCCTTGTTGAGGACCAATTGATTAGACGCGCTGCTCCATGTGGACCGGATGACTTCAGCGCCCTGGTAATTGCTTTGAATTCCGTCTCCTCGTGCGGTGTGAAGCTCGGCGCGCAGGGTGGCATTTTCGGCGAGCAACTCGCGGTTGAGGTCGTCCAATTCCGTCAGCCGATCCCATTGGCTGATGCGCTGGTCCCATTCCCCTTGCCATTCGAGGGAGCGCTGCACCCACTTGCCGCGGGGGTACCCGTGACTCCCGACAAACCACGTCAGTGCAATGCCCTGGAAGATCACGAAGACCAAGGCGATGTGGTATTGGACGAGGAGGTTCCAGAGGTTTCGCATCCGCTACCTGCTGGATTTAGTTGCGCATCAGGAAGGTGAAGCGGTCGATGTTTTTGAGGGCAATCGCAGTGCCTTTGGCCACTGCGTGCAACGGATCATCGGCAACGTGAACGGGCAACTTGGTTCTGGCAGAGATGCGTTTGTCCAATCCACGCAGCAATGCACCGCCCCCGGCGAGGTAGATGCCTGTCTTGTAGATATCGGCGGACAGCTCCGGCGGCGTCTGCTCCAATGCACTGTGGATCGCTTCTTCGATTTTTGAAATGCTCTTGTCCAGTGCCTGCGCAATTTCCACGTAAGACACCAGGATCTCTTTGGGAATGCCCGTCATCAAGTCGCGCCCCCGAACCGGGTAATCCTCTGGGGGATTGTCGAGGTCTGCCGTGGCGGCACCGACTTCGATTTTGATTTGTTCGGCTGTGCGTTCTCCGATCAGGATGTTGTGCTGACGGCGCATGTATTCCTCGATGTCCGAGGTGAACTCGTCCCCGGCAACGCGGATGTTTTTATCAGTGACGATGCCCCCGAGCGCGATGACGGCGATTTCCGACGTACCCCCTCCGATGTCAATGATCATGTTCCCCATGGGTTCCTCGACGTCGATGCCAATGCCAATGGCTGCGGCCATGGGTTCGTGGATGAGGTAGACGTCTTTGCCGCCTGCGTGCTCAGCACTGTCCCCAACGGCGCGCTTTTCCACTTCAGTGATGCCCGAAGGGATGCAAATAACCATGCGAAGGGAAGGGTTGAACCACGACTTCCGGTTGTTGATCATCTTGATCATGCCCTTGATCATTTCTTCTGCTGCTTGGAAGTCGGCGATCACGCCGTCTTTCAAGGGGCGAATGGTCTCGATGTTTTTGTGCGTCTTACCGTGCATTTGTTGCGCCAGACGCCCAATGGCGACGACGCGGTTCGTTCCCCGGTCTTTGGCTACGATGCTGGGTTCATCCACCACCACCTTGTCCTCAAAGTAAATGATGGTGTTGGCGGTACCGAGATCAATGGCGATCTCTTGCATGAAAAAATTGAACAAACCCATGGGCTTCAAGTGTGAGGAGAACGGGACGAAGTGAACACTCAAATATAGCAAAGCGCCCTCCGCAAAACCCATTGAATTTTTCACAAATTCTTGGGCTCCCGTGGGTCCTCAACGGGCGCGAGAAAAGCGAAAAATCAATGGCGGAAGTGGCGCACCCCGGTCATGTACATCGCGAGACCGTGTGCGTCGCAGTAATCGATGCTCAACTGGTCTTTCACCGAGCCGCCTGGCTGGATGACCGCCTTGATTCCAGCGTCATCGGCCAACTCCACACAATCGGGGAAAGGGAAGAACGCGTCGGAAGCCATGACGGCACCGTTCAGGTCGAACCCGAAGCTTTTGGCCTTCACCACCGCTTGCTTCAATGCATCCACGCGGCTGGTTTGTCCCGTGCCACTTCCGAAGAGCTGCTTGTTCTTGGCGAAAACAATGGTGTTGGAACGGGTGTGCTTCGCGATTTTCATGGCGAAAATCAGGTCTTCTTGCTGGGCCGCCTCAGCAGCTGTTTTGGTGACCAGGTTCAAATCGTCCACGCCTTCCATCTTGGCATCTGGGGCTTGCACGAGGTAGCCATTCAGCGCGCTTCGGACGGTTACGTTCGGGGTGCTGCAAGGTTTCTGCACGAGCAAGATGCGGTTTTTCTTCTGCTTGAGGACTTCGAGCGCGTCGGCATCATAAGCGGGTGCGATGGCCACTTCGAAGAACAGTTCGTGCATCGCTTCGGCCGTGGCCTTGTCGATGGGGCTGTTGCAAATGAGGACGCCACCAAAAGCCGAAACGGGGTCGCCGGCTAGGGCATCTGTCCAAGCTTCCAACACGGTTGCTCGGGTGGCGAGGCCACAGGCGTTGTTGTGCTTGAGCACAGCAAAAGTGGGGTCGTCAGATTGGAACTCGCGCATCAATTGCACGGCTGCGTCCACGTCGAGGAGGTTGTTGTAGGACAACGCCTTGCCATTCAATTGGTCGAACAGCGCATCGAGGTCGCCAAAGAACCGGCCGGGCTGGTGGGGGTTTTCACCGTAGCGCAGGGACTTGGAAGTCATTTCCGACACGTTCAATTGCTCCACACTGGCACCGCCTTGCATCCATTCGTGGATGCGGGTGTCGTAATGCGAGCTGATGCGGAAGGCGCGTGTGGCGAGGGCTTGACGCTCTTCCCGCGTGGTAACCCCTTCGCCGTTCTCGAGCAGGTCGAGCAACGTCCCGTAATCGTCTTGGCTGGGCACGATGACCACGTCTTCGAAGTTTTTTGCTGCCGCACGGATCAGGGATATCCCACCGATGTCAATCTTCTCGATGATTTGCTGGTGCGTTCCGCCTTGCGCGACGGTGGCCTCGAACGGGTACAGGTCGACGATCACAAGGTCGATGTGCGGGAGCTGGTATTCCTCCATGTGCGCAACATCTTCCGCCAGGTCCCTTCGGTTCAAGATGCCTCCAAAAACCTTGGGGTGAAGCGTTTTAACGCGTCCGCCGAGGATGGAAGGGTAGTCGGTGATGGATTCGACGGCTACGACCTCCGCACCCATTGCTTCCAGGGCTTTTTGGGTTCCGCCGGTGGAATAGATGGTGACATCAAGGCGCTGCAATTGAGCGACGATGGGCTCGAGGCCTTCTTTGTGAAAAACGGAAATGAGGGCGGATTGAATGCGGCGTGGTGCGTTCATTTCAAGTGATTTGGGAAGTGCGAATCAAAGGCGCAAAACTACAATTAAACCCGGACAAATACCCGGACTTGGGAGGTAGGAATTAGCTTTGTTGCATGCTCTGGCTTCGCCTGCTTTTTGAAAGCTTCGCCTTCGCTTGGTCCGCCATCGTGACCAACCGCCTCCGGACGTTCCTGTCCCTCCTTGGGGTCATGGTGGGCATCTTCATGATCACTGCGGTATTTGCCGTGGTGGACTCATTGGAAGACGGGCTGAAAAGCACTTTCAATATGCTGGACGACGAAGTGCTTTTTGTCCAAAAATGGCCGTGGGCATTTGACGAGGAATACCCGTGGTGGAAGTACGTCCAACGGCGGGAAGTCAGCCTGAACGATGCGGCCCTGCTGGAAGAGCGTTTGACCCAAGCCAAAGAGGTGGTTTTTCAGGCCAAGACCATGCTTGCGGTCGAGTCGAGCAACAGCCGCTTGGACGGGGTGGGCGTTGTTGCCGTATCACAGGGATACGATGACGTGATCGCGCTGGACATTGCCGCGGGACGTTATTTCTCGCCCATGGAGGTGGAATCGGGCCGAGCCGTCGCCATCATTGGCCATGACGTGGCTGTGGAACTGACGGGTGATCCCGATGCGGTGGGTGCGACGATTGAAACCAAAGGGCAACGGCTGGACGTGGTCGGCGTCTTCGCCAAGCAAGGGGCGTCGGCCATCAACGATGGGTTTGACCGGGCCGCCTTGGTACCGGCCAAGTTCGGCCACCGCATCATGGACTATGGTCTTGGGACGAGCATCATGGTCAAGCCGATTGAGGGCGTGACCACAGAAGCCCTTTCCGATGAGATTGTGCAGCAGTTTCGTTCGGTGCGCCGGTTGCGGCCGCGTGAGGAGGACGATTTCTCGATCAATCAAATCGACATGTTGACCTCCATTCTGGATAGCATTTTTCAGCAGGTGGAATACGGGGGTTGGTTCATTGGCATCTTCGCCATCCTTGTCGGGTGCTTCAGCATCGCCAACATCATGTTTGTGAGTGTCCGTGAACGCACGCGCATCATCGGCGTGCAAAAGGCCATCGGCGCCAAGTCCAATTTCATCATGCTGCAATTCCTATTCGAGGCCGTTGCCTTGTGCGTCATCGGCGCGTTGTTCGCCCTGATCGCCATTGAGGCCATCGTGGTGGCCGTGAATGCCGTGGATGTGGGATTCCTTTTGCAAGTGCGTCCCTCCCGCATCATCATTGCGCTCAGTGTGGCGGTGGCTTCGGGGTTGATCGCTGGTCTGGCACCTGCGCGTCGTGCGGCAGAAATGGAACCCGTGGAGGCCATGCGCACCACTGGATGATGATCCCTGCGTAAATTTCGGCCATGCGAACAGTTTTGGTGACAGGGGCGAACGGACAGTTGGGATCGCGGTTGATGGAAAATCCCGGCCAAAATTCACTTCGCATTGTCGGCTTCGACCGGGATGAGCTAGACATTACCTCTCCTGAATCCATCGCCGAAGCCCTCAAGAAATACGAGCCGGATGTCGTCATCAACGCCGCGGCGTTTACGGCCGTTGACCGAGCGGAGGAGGAACCCGAACAGGCCCACGCCATCAATGCTGAGGGGCCGCGGCTGTTGGCTGAGGCCTGTGGTGCGCATGGAGTCGACTTCATTCACATCAGCACCGATTACGTCTTCGACGGCACGCAGGAACGGCCGTACGTGCCGTCTGACGTGCCCAATCCCATGGGGGTGTACGCAGATTCCAAACGCGCCGGGGAGTTGGCGGTTGAAGCCATGACGGGCGCCCGCTGGTGGGTGGTTCGGGTGGCTTGGTTGTGCGATACCCGCGGCCAGAATTTCATGCAAACGATGTTGCGCTTGGGGCAATCGGGCAAGTCCTTGCGGGTCGTGAACGATCAATACGGCGTTCCCACGTTTGCCCGCCCGTTTGCCGAAGCGTTGCTGAAACTCGCCGCCCAACCTGAACGGGTCCCCTCAGGCATTTGGCATTACGGTCCCCAGGGCCCGACCACATGGTACGGATTCGCGCAGGCCATTTTTGAAGAACATGGCATGGACGTCGAACTGGCGCCGTGCACGACCGTAGACTACCCAACACCTGCAAAACGCCCGGCCTATTCTTACCTGGATGGAAAGCCATTTGCAGATGCATTGCAACTGCCCCAACCGCACTGGAAGGAGGCCTTGAGGCATGAAATTGAACACGGATAACGCCCATTGGAATTGAGTATGGAAGGAAAAGAACTCATGAAATTCGCCACACAACGTGCGCAAGATTGGACCCAATCTCCCTCCGACGAAGACACCCAGAATGCGGCGCGCGACCTCCTCAATGAAGGGGGAGAAGCGCTGGTGGAAGCCTTTTACACCGACCTCGAGTTTGG
>CAXREW010000296.1:0-5634 GCA_964229455.1 Flavobacteriaceae bacterium
TCCACACGCAATGCGTCACCTACGGCACCGATGCCTCGGGCTATGTGGATTACGTGAAGGGCGCGAACATCGCCGGCTTCGTCAAGGTCGCCGATGCGATGATTGACCAAGGCGTCGTGTAACCCCACACGTGGCGCTATCTTTGTGCCATGATTACAGGATTCCAACACATGCACAGCGCGTTGCGCTGGGTCGTTCTTGCGTTGCTCGTCGTGACACTTGTCAAGGCGTGGCAAAACCGCCAATCGCCCTTCACAGCAGGTCAGGCCAAATTAGGCCTCTTCACCATGATCACCATGCACATCCAACTCTTGCTGGGCCTGGCTTTGTACATGATGAAAGGGTGGGCGTCGATGCTCGGTCAACCCGGCGTGATGGAGTCAACTGTCATGCGGTTCTTTACCGTGGAACACCTCGCGGGCATGTTGTTGGCGATCTTGTTTGGAACGTTGGGGCACAGCCTCACCAAGCGGGCGGCATCGGATGACATGAAGCACAAGCGCCAACTGCGGTACTTCGGCATCGCTTTGCTGCTCATCGTCGCGAGCATTCCGTGGCCCTTCCGACCTGGATTCGAGGCGTACGGTTGGTTCTGATGATGAACAGAAGTCGGCTGATTGTAGCGGTGGCTGCCGCCGTGGTCTTGGCGATTGCCGGATGTGGCGGGGAAGATGCCCCGAGTCAAAACAGCAGTTCCGCGCGTCCATCTGAGGCGAGCATCAAGCGCGCCTACACCATGAAATGCTCGCTCTGCCACGGCTCGGACGGCAAACTTATGGCCTCCAAAGCCCCTGACCTCAGCCAATCCACCATGGACCTCGAAAGCCGCATTGCGCTGATCACCTACGGCAAAGGCACCATGCCTCCACAAAAAGGAATCCTCGACGCGGCGACCATTCGCGGCATCGCGGAGTACATTGAGACCTTCCGAGACGTCAAGTAATGCTCGAAAAAAAGCTGCACTCCACTGCCCTCGAGCCGGAAACGTGCGTGCTCATTGGACTTGTTCAAAATCGGGAAACCCGGGAAGAAGTCGCTGAGCACCTAGAGGAACTCGCCTTCCTCGCAACAACCGCCGACGCCATCAACAAGCGCACCTTTGTGCAGAGCTTAGATCGACCGGACACCCGTACGTTCGTGGGGAGCGGCAAATTGCAAGAGGTCAAGGAATACGTCGAGGAATATGAAATCGACATCCTCATTTTCGACGACGAATTGACGCCGACGCAACTGCGGAACATCGAACGTGAAATCCCCGAACGCAAAATCCTCGACCGCCCGAATCTCATCTTGGACATTTTTGCGCAGCGCGCCCGAACGGCCCACGCCAAGACCCAAGTTGAACTGGCCCAGTACCAGTACCTCCTGCCCCGCCTGACCAACATGTGGACACACCTGCAGAAGCAAAAAGGTGGCATCGGGATGAAGGGGCCTGGGGAAAAAGAAATCGAGACCGACCGCCGGATCATCCGCGACCGCATCGCCCACCTGAAAAAGGAATTGAAAGCCATTGATAAGCAAATGGCTACCCAGCGCGGCAATCGGGGCGCGCTCGTTCGGGTGGCGTTGGTCGGCTACACCAACGCCGGCAAAAGCACTTTGATGACCCTGATGTCCAAAAGCGATGTATTCGCTGAAAACAAGCTGTTCGCCACCTTGGACACCACCGTTCGCAAGGTGGTGCTGCAGAACCTCCCGTTCCTGTTGAGCGACACGGTAGGTTTCATCCGCAAGCTGCCCCACCAACTCATCGAAAGCTTTAAATCCACCTTGGATGAGACGCGTGAAAGTGACCTGCTGCTGCACGTAGTAGACGTGAGCCACCGGCAATTCGAAGATCACCTCGCGGTCGTCGAGTCCACGCTCGCCGAAATCGGCAGCGATGACAAGCCCGCGATGATCGTCTTCAACAAGGTGGACCGGATCGAGGTGGAACCCTTTGGCCCGACCCGAGAGGACATCATGGCGGGCATCCGCGAACGCTTCGAACGGGGCGACCGCGAGGTCATCTTCATCTCGGCCAAGGAGAAATGGGGCATGGAAGAACTCCGCAACGTGGTCTTCGAAGCCGTGAAGGCAATCCACGTCAAACGGTACCCCTACCACAATTTCTTGTATTAGTTTCCGACCTTTAGACCATGGCAGGCATCCGTCAAGAGAAAATGGCCGAACTCATTCGGCGTGATTTGAGCGTGATTTTTCAACGCCAAGCCAGTGCGTGGTTTGGGGGCATGTTCATCTCCGTGACGCAAGTGCGCATGGCACCCGACTTAGGGCTGGCCAAGGTCTACTTGAGTTTCATGGCCGTGCCGGACAAGCAAGTCGCGTTGGCCGCCGTTCGGCAAGAAGGCTGGCGGGTGCGCAAAGAACTGGGCGCCAAAATCGGTAAGCAAGTGCGCATCGTGCCCGAGCTGAATTTTTACCTCGACGATAGCCTCGACTATTACGAAGCCATCGACCAAGCCCTGAAAAAGTAAGGGCATGCGACTCCCGATTCGGCTCGCTTGGCGCTACGCGTGGACACGCAGAAACCGGAGCTTGACGCACCTGATTTCGGGAATTTCCATGTTCGTCATCGCCGCCGTCACGGCCGCCATGATCGCCATCCTCAGCGCGTTCAACGGCATTGAATCCGTCGTCACCGAACTCTTCGGCACTCTCGATGCCCCCGTCGCCATTGTGCCTGCGGAAGGGGCCGTGGTGCCCAATCGCGCCGGCACTTGGGTGATGGATCGTTTTGGCCCCGAGAGCACCAACCCCATGGTGCAATGCGCCGCAGCGGTGATCGAAGATGAAGCCGTCGTGGCCTGGGGTGACGGCCAACCGCATGTCGTCACCGTGCTTGGGTTTGACAGCACGATGCTGCAAGCGGCCCCCATCGAATCCACCCTGCGAAGCCAAGCCTGGCGCTCCGAGTTCACCGAAGGTGCATGGTGTGTTGCGCTCGGACTGGGGGTCCGCAACATGCTCGGCATTGGCAGCTTGGATGCCGAAAAAGGGCTCCCAGCGCTCCAATTTCGCGCACCTATTCGAGGCAGGAAGCTCACTCGGTTCAAGGAACGCGCCTTCCACTCGGAATCGGCCTATGCCTGCGATGTGTTCTCCGTCAATGCCGAGATCGATCGCAAATTCACCTTGGCCCCGTTGGATTTTTCCCGCTCGTTGTTCAAGCGTCCAGAATCCGTGACTCGCTTCGAATTGGGGCTGGCAGGGGAAGCAAATGAGCCGGAAGTTGCTCGGTTGATTCAAGACGCCATCGATGCCGCAGATGAACCCTGGCGGGTGCGAACTCGGGCGGAAAAAAACGCCCTCATTACCCAAACCAACCGGGCTGAAAAGTGGGCAACATTTGTCATCTTGAGTTTCATCCTCGTGGTCGCTGCCTTCAACGTGATGGCATCGTTGACGATGTTGCTGCTTGAAAAACGCCAAGACATCGAAGTTCTCAATGCCATGGGCCTCACCGGCTGGCGACTGGAGCAAGTTTTTGCTTGGCAGGGCGTGATGATCAACGCGGTGGGCGGACTGGCTGGTGCAGCCATTGGCATTGCACTGGTGCGCGGACAGCAACACTTTGGGTGGGTTAAACTCCAAGGTTCGGTCATCCCAGCCTACCCGGTCGAACTGATGGCCAGTGATGTTCTGGGCACCCTTGGGGTTGTGGTCCTCATCGGAGGGATTGGCTCGGGTTGGATGGTCCGCAATTTGGTGCGGCGGTTCGGAGCCGTGTAATCAGACCGCCGGCTCGAACGGAATCGTTTCCAATTCGTTCAGCTTGGCCCGGATGTCGTCCACGTCATCGAGCGTGACCAGCTGCAATCGGTGCTGCTTGAAATCCCGAAGGCCCTTGAAATAGTTGGCGTAGTGCCGCCGCATTTCGACAACCCCCAAGCGCTCACCTTTCCATTCCACTCCCTTTTCAAAATGCTCACGAGCGGCGGCGACCCGCTCGGTCATGCCTGGCGGCGGCAGTAATTCACCCGTCGCCATGTAGTGCTTCATCTCACGGAAGACCCACGGAGCGCCAATGCTGGCCCGACCGATCATGATGCCATCGACGCCATAGCGGTTGCGATATTCCACGGCCTTTTGGGGGGAGTCGATGTCACCATTGCCAAAGACCGGGATGTGCATCCGCGGGTTGTTTTTGACCTCAGCAATCAAGGACCAATCCGCCTCGCCTTTGTACATCTGCGCGCGGGTGCGGCCGTGGATGCTGATGGCTTGGATGCCAATGTCCTGGAGGCGTTCGGCGACCTCCACGATGTATTTGCTGTTGTCGTCCCAGCCCAGTCGGGTCTTGACCGTCACCGGCAACGTGCACGTATCAACAATCTCCTTGGTCATGGCGACCATCTTCGGAATGTCCTGCAAGATGCCCGCACCCGCACCACGGCACGCGACCTTCTTCACCGGGCAACCGTAGTTGATGTCGATGATGTCCGGTTGGGCTTCCTCGGTAATGGCCGCCGCCTGGCGCATCGAATCGATTTCGCTGCCGAATATCTGGATACCGATGGGGCGCTCGTATTCGAAAATGTCCAACTTCGCCCGGCTCTTGGCAGCATCTCGAATTAGCCCCTCCGAACTGATGAATTCCGTATACATCACATCCGCTCCGTACTTCTTGCACAGCGCACGAAATGGCGGATCGCTCACGTCCTCCATCGGAGCGAGCAAGAAGGGAAATTCCGCGATGTCGATGTCACCAATGCGTACCACGTGGATGCTTCTTATTGCCTTTGTGTCTTTTCGGCGAACTTGCGCTTGAAAGCACGCACAAAATTACACCATGATCCGAACCGCATTTCAAACCATGCACCCTTTCGGGCAACTGATCTTCTTTTTCTGCATGGTCCTCACGGGCATGGGTCTGGCTTCTGGGGTGGGACTGGCTGCTTTGGCCACGGCATTCGGACACACGACCGAGCAGGCCATCAACTTTGCCTCGGATGCCACCTCCAGTGAGGGCAAGGTCTACAACCTCATCATCAACGGCGTCAACCAATTGCTATCCTTCGGCTTGATGGCCTGGTTGGCAAGTAAACTGTTTGCGGGTCGCACCTTCCTCGCATTGCGCTGGCCCAAAGCCGCCTGGATTGCAGTCGGAATGGGACTGGCATGGGCCGCTCAACCCCTTATCGATTTGACCTTTCGCTTGAATGGACTGGTGCTTCAAGCCTTGCCAGAGAACTGGGTCGCGAATGCGGATCGTTTTGAGGCGTTGGCAGCGGAGGTGACACAGTCCATGCTAACGTACGATTCAGCATGGCAGTTTCCAGCGACGCTACTGACGGTTGCTCTGCTCCCGGCGGTGTGCGAAGAATTTGCGTTCCGTGGTGTTATCCAGCCCTTGGTCGCCAAATGGACCAATAACATCCACGCAGCCGTTTGGATGGCCGCCTTCCTTTTCAGTGCGATTCACCTGCAGTTTCACGGATTTCTACCGCGCATGGTGCTTGGGGCAGGCCTGGGCTACCTCGTTATTTACAGCAACAGTTTATGGCCTGCTATCGCCGCGCACTTCTTCAACAACGCCGGAGCCATCCTGATGGCAGCCATCTACGGACCGGAATGGATCGAGGAAGAAATGAATGCTGCGCCGGTGTGGGCCATTTCAGATTATGCCGTCGC
>CAXREW010000297.1:0-3459 GCA_964229455.1 Flavobacteriaceae bacterium
CTGACGGTCAAGCTGGTACTGATGGAGCCGACGGCGCGAATGGTGCCACCGGAATGGACGGTGCTGATGGAGCCGACGGATTGAGCGCCTATGAAATCTGGCTTGCTCAAGGCAACACCGGTACGGAAGCCGACTTCCTCAACAGCCTCATTGGGGCTGATGGTCAAGCTGGTGCTGATGGAGCCGACGGCGCGAATGGTGCCAACGGAATGGACGGTGCTGATGGAGCCGACGGATTGAGCGCTTACGAAGTGTGGCTAGCTCACGGCAATACAGGCACCGAGGACGACTTTTTTGCAAGTTTGACAGGTCCGGAGGGTCCGCAAGGACCAGCTGGCCAAGATGGAGCCGATGGGGCGGACGGATTGAGCGCCTATGACATTTGGTTGGCAGCAGGCAACACCGGTAGCGAAGACGACTTCCTTGCCAGTCTTGTCGGTCAAGACGGCGCGGATGGCGCAAACGGTGCAGACGGAATGAATGGACTGGACGGGCTCAACGGTGCGGACGGTGCAGACGGACTCAGCGCCTACGAAATTTGGCTTGCCGCTGGCAACACCGGTAACGAATCGGACTTCCTCGCAAGTCTGATCGGTGCACCTGGTGCACAAGGCGAAACGGGATCGGAAGGGCCTCAGGGGCCGGAAGGTCCACAAGGACCGCAAGGAGACGCTGGAGCTGACGGCGCCGATGGCGCAGCGGGTTTGAGCGCTTATGACATTTGGTTGGGACTGGGCAACACCGGTACAGAAGAAGACTTCATCGCCTACCTATCCGGTGGTGCAGCATTCTCCCCTTCTGTGCACGGGGTATTCGACAGCGAATCCGACGGCAACACGTTCGAAATCGCTGAAGCCATTGCAACGGTAAGCATCGAACTTTGGGGAGCCTCTGGAGGTTCAGGCGGCGACATCTGCGGCCAGACCTTGGGCGCATCTTCCTGCAACTTGTGCGATGCCACAGGCGGAATAGGCGGTCGTGCATTGAAAGTTGTGAGCATGGTCTACAATTTGGCCCAAGGTGATGTCCTGACCCTGGTGCCCTCAGATGCAGGAGCCGAAAGCGGTGAGCTGATCACCTGCAATCCTGGTTTGACCGGATGGACCAATTGGGACTGCGGGCCGGCCTCATCAGGTGCTGACGCAGGAACGACCCAGCTGCTCCTCAACGGAGAAGTGATTGCCGAAATCAGTGGTGGTATGGGCGGTACTGGAGCCTGCATCGGCTGCCAAGGCGATGGCTGTTTCAACGGCGACCCTGGTGCAGACGGCACATTGAGCGGCTCTGCGAATTGGATGACAGTTTTGAGCACGGAAACACTGGAGGAAAGCACCGGCTCGCGCGTCATCTTGCGTTACTGATTCGGTGGCTATCTTGCGGCCCAATTCCCACGCATTGGTTCGCACATGGCGCTGATTGAAGAATTCGAGAAAACCGGCAATTGGCTCTTCAAAGGCCGATCCTTCTTCCCCCTTTTGTTGTACGTCTTCATGGCGGCCATCATTGGCTTCCAACTCGACCCCTTTTTCCAAACCTTTGACCCGGTTTCTGCGGTCGCCTGCATCGCGATCTCGCTGTTTGGACAACTCATCCGCGCCCTGACCATCGGCTACACCCCGCGCGGTACCTCGGGCCGCAACACCAAAGACGGCCAAATCGCCGAAGTCCTCAACACCAAGGGCATGTACAGCCTCGTACGCCATCCCCTCTACCTCGGTAACTACTTTATGTGGCTGGGCATCATGATCTACGCAGGCAACGTGTGGTTCGTGGTGGTATGCAGCCTCATTTACTGGTTGTACTACGAACGCATCATGTTCGCCGAGGAGGCGTTCCTGCGGGGTAAATTCGGCCAGGCCTACTTGGATTGGTCGGTGGACGTGCCTTCGTTTTGGCCACGCAATTTGCAGTGGACCGCACCGGATGTCGAGTTCTCATTGCGCAACGTCCTGAAACGCGAATACAACGGCTTCTTTGCCATCTTCGTAAGCCTCGCCGTGATCTCGGCCGCGAAACACGCGGTCCGTGGCGCCGACTCGTGGGTAGACATCCTCGTCCCCTTTTGGCAATACACGCTGCTCGTTACGTTCATCGTGTTCTTCACACTCCGAAGCCTCAAGCGGTACTCGCGCGTGTTGCACGTGGAGGGGCGGTAAGACCAACAAAAAACGGCGCCCCTTGCGGAACGCCGTCGTTGAGTTGTGGGTGGAGAATATCGGAGTCGAACCGATGACCTCTTGCATGCCATGCAAGCGCTCTAGCCAGCTGAGCTAATCCCCCAACTTTTGCCTCGTAGAAGCGATTGTAAAGATACGCTGATTTGCGCGATGCGCAAAAGGAAAAATGCACGGTCACGGCATTGCGACCGTTCCAACATGACGAACACCGGGCAATAGCATGGAGCTGCATTGACTCGTACTTCTCCGAATCAGAAAGGCGTCACCTTCCAATTCTAGGAAGGAAAGCTCGGGAGTTTCCTCCTCCATGGACATCACCCCTTCCCGGACCTCCTGGTAAAAATTGCGGCTTCCGGACCACTGCCAAGCACCGCTTTCTTCGGTTCGCACGCGCAACGGAATCAACACGGAATCCACCGCGAGTAGCCATTCACTCTGGTCATTGAACTCCGCCTCAGCGCTACCCACCACGAAATATACGCGCTGCTTTCGGAGGTTGCTTTCTAGTCCCGGCAGAACATCCTGCGTGAAAAAGTCGTCCGCTTGCCAATCCCGAACGGCGCATTCCTCACCTCCTACCGCCAATCGCTGTGTCGAGCACCCTTCAACGGCCACCGCCAGCAGCAACAGGAGAAACACACCGAGTACCGGGTGGTGAAATTGCTTCATACCGTCATTAACGCACCACCCAAACGGGTATTGCTTCATTGGTTTCATTCACGCGCAGCACATACATGCCGGGTGGCAATCCGCCAGCGTTGCCCATGGAGCCGGTTCCGCTCAGGACAAGGCGTCCATTGGCATCGGACAGCGACCAAGCAGCTTGAGGGTGAGCCAATTCCAAGTTGAACGCGTCACGAACCGGGTGGGGGTGCACCACCAAGGGCTGCTCATTAGCGAGCTCATTCACTGAAACAGCTTCCTCGGTGATCGTGGCCTCAACGTTGGTGAACATATCGTTGTTGCCCACCTGCGGGGATGGCGCAACCACGAGGTAGACATCGTCTCGGCCGTTGGAATAGCCGTCCGTTGATCCAATCATCCACAGCCGGCCGTCGGAAGCATGGAGGATGGCTGCGGGGATTTCGTCCCATTGCGTCCCAAATGTGGGACCGCCTTGCCACACCCCACTGTCGGTCCAGCGCGAGAAAAGCCACTCGCCCTCACCAAGGCCGAGCTCGCTGGTGGCCGCGACTGTCGCAAAATTGTTGGGGCCATACCACGCGATGTCTTCGCCTGCCACATCCACGCCGGATCCCGGAATCGTTTGAAGCAACGTGTC
>CAXREW010000298.1:0-2383 GCA_964229455.1 Flavobacteriaceae bacterium
CCGGAATGCGCAGGGCGAGGGCCAATTGCATCAATGCCTTGCCAATCCACACGAGCCGGATGTTTCCCACGGTTTGAAACAGGACCAAAGCCCGCGTCAATTCCCGCTCACTGAGGTGAGCGAACGCACGCTGCGTGTCCTCAAAATTGGGCTTTTGCGGTCGGTTGGCCATCGCCGGCAAATATAGCGTGCCGGCCACCGATTCGGCTTTCCTCGTCGCTCGAGCCTGTGCGTATTGGGTACAGCCTGAGTTGGCTTAAATTCGTGACAGATTGAACCAAAACCCACGACCATGTCTGCCTGCCAGCCTTACATTGAATCCAACCGCGATCGTTTCCTCGAAGAGCTGTTTGAACTGCTCCGCATTCCATCCGTTTCTGCTGACCCTGCGTTTGCGGGCGATGTTCAAAAATGCGCTGAACTCGTAGCGAAGCAATTGGAAGCCGCGGGCGGCGAAAACGTCGAAATCAGCCCTACTGAAGGCTATCCTGTGGTGTACGGCGAGAAGATCGTCGGGCCCGACGCCCCGACGGTATTGGTGTACGGCCACTACGACGTCCAACCAGCAGATCCACTGGAGTTGTGGGACGCACCCGCCTTCGATCCGGTCATCAAAAAGACCGACATCCACCCGGAAGGCGCCATCTTCGCTCGCGGGGCGTGCGACGACAAGGGACAATTTTTCATGCACGTCAAAGCCTTAGAAGCCATGGTGCAAAGCAATGCACTTCATTGCAACGTGAAGTTCATGATCGAAGGCGAAGAAGAGGTAGGTTCCGAACACTTGGACGCCTTCCTCGAGACCCACAGCGAGAAAATCGCTGCGGACATCGTGCTCGTCAGCGACACCGGCATCATTGCCAACGACGTCCCCTCCATCACGGTGGGTTTGCGCGGTTTGAGCTACGTCGAGGTAGAGGTTACGGGCCCCAATCGCGACTTGCACTCCGGGTTGTATGGGGGTGCAGCGCCCAATCCCATCAACATTTTGTGTCAGATGATTGCTTCGTTGAAGGACGAAGACCAACGGATTACGGTGGATGGGTTCTACGACGATGTGGTGGAACTGTCGCGCGAAGAGCGCGATGCGATGGCGGAGGCGCCTTTCAGTGAAGACGAGTACAAAAAGAGCATTGACATCGGCGCCGTGGAAGGGGAGAAGGGCTACACTGCTCCGGAACGGATGAGCATCCGACCCACCCTCGATGTCAACGGCATGTGGGGCGGCTACACCGGCGACGGGGCCAAAACGGTTATCGCCAGTAAGGCGACGGCTAAAATCTCCATGCGCTTGGTGCCGAATCAGGATTCGGAGCAAATTACAGCCTTGTTCACACGCCACTTTGAAGCCATTGCGCCTCCATCCGTAAAAGTCAAGGTCACGCCCATGCATGGAGGTGAGGCGGCTGTGACGCCGACGGATTCCGCAGCCTATCAGGCGGCGTCGGCTGCCATGGACGCGACCTTTGGTCGTAAGCCGGTGCCGTTCCGAGGTGGCGGATCGATTCCCATCGTTTCGAGCTTTGAACGCATTTTGGGACTGAAAACGGTGTTGATGGGATTTGGCTTGGATAGCGATGCCATCCACTCGCCCAACGAGCACTACGGCGTGTTCAACTACTTCAAAGGCATTGAGACCATTCCGCTGTTTCACGAGCATTTCGCGCGGTTGAGCGCAGAGGGATGAGAGCCGTTCTTGCTTGCTTGAGTTTGGTGGCTTTGGTTGGATGCACAGCCCTGCAACCGGTTGAGGTCGTTCGGGTGGATGGGTTGAGTGAGCTCTCCATCAGCCGAGGAGGCATCGGTGGCGAATTGGCCCTCGTGGTCAACAACCCCAATCCCGTGGCCATTGCTGCTGAATCGATTGACGTGGAGTTGGCCATCAGCGGAACGCCAGTCGGTCAGGTCCAATTGCCGTACGCCCAGTCCATCCCCAAAGGGCCGAATCAAGTTTTGCGGCTTTCGGTGCAAGCGGAAACGACTGCGTTGTTAACCGTACTCGAGGGCAACCTGTTGCGGTTCATCAAAGGCGAAGAAGTGGAAGTGAGTGTAAAAGGAGAAGTGAAAGGAAGTGCACTGGGCATTGCTGTAGGCATCCCAGTGGATTCAAAACAGAACATGAAAATTCAATTGTGATGCACACCATGGAATTCAAAATCTGGAGCGTCTTGCTCCTCTTGGCGGTGGGACTTGTTCCCGGCCGTGCTCAAGATGTCGATGCCATCATCGAAGGCATGAACGTTCGCCACATCGGCCCTGGTGCCATGAGTGGTCGCGTCACCACCATTGATGTCCAGCGGGACCGACCGGAAGTCATTTACATCGGAACCGCGAGTGGGGGCCTTTGGCGATCGGTCACGGCTGGTGTGGAATGGGAACCGCT
>CAXREW010000299.1:0-2941 GCA_964229455.1 Flavobacteriaceae bacterium
CAGCTTGCACCGCATCATACGCAGCCTGCAGCGCCTGCAATTCAGCAAGCAATGCCGCCTGAATCTCGCGAATCTCCTCATCGCTCATGCCTTCCAAGCTGAGTTCGTTGCCGTGGTCGTGCGCATGATCGTGATCGTGCCCCTCGTGCGCGTGATCGTGCGCGTGGCCATGATCATGGCCGTGTTCGTGGTTGCACGCATCACCGGGAATGCCCACGACGGTGGATTCCCAATCGTGGAACCGCACGTCCAATTCGCCCAACTGGCTTTCGAGGCGTGCGAGCTGAATGGCCAAGGTGGAATCCCCAGCGCTCATGCTCGCCTCAATCTCCTCTTCAATGCGCACCAATGAAGCCTGCATGGCCGCGTGTAACTCCCCCGAAATGCGACTCAATTGATTGTGCAACTTGCGCGCTTCCTTCAGGCTTTCACTTTCGGCGGGTTCGCCGCATCCAACAGCCACGCAGCACAACGCAATAGCTATTCCAAAAAATCGGTTCATGGTGTTCAATTTTTGTTGTTATCAGTTGCCGCTGCCGGCGGTACGGGATCGTAGGCCGGTTCGCTCCACGGGTGGCACCGTCCAATGCGGCGGATGGCCATCCAGCCTCCGCGCCACGGGCCGTGTACTTCAATGCTTTCCTTGGCATACGCCGAGCACGTCGGTTGGAATCGGCAATTGGATCCGAGCAACGGACTCAGCGCGACTTGGTAGACGCGGACCAAGAACAGCATCACGGAGCGAACCATGACGGAAATTTACGACGCGCACAAACGCCTTCACTGCGGCCTCTGCCAAATTTCAAAAAGGCAAACGCTCCACCGCCATCAAGAACGCCACCGTCCCGGTGACAGCGCAGACGAAAACTTGCTGTTCGCGGGCCGTCACCCCGGCAGCGCGTGCGAGGGAGGCTAGCGCCAAGCAAACGGCGAGAATCAGCAGCTGCCCCACTTCCACCCCCAAGTTGAAGCGCAGCAACGGCATCACGATGCCTTCGCCTTCCTCGCGCATCATCCGGAAAAAGGAGCTGAATCCAAGCCCGTGAATGAGCCCAAACCCCACGGTGGCGAAGTAGGTCAATTTGTTTCCCCGCTGGCCTTTGGCTCCCGCTCCGCGGCGTAGGTTCCACAGGGCCGTAGCCGTGATGGTCACATGGATGAGGAATTCAATCCACGCGCCTTTCGCGTGCACCCAGCCCATGCCCGCAAGCAGCAACGTGATGCTGTGGCCGAGGGTAAAAGCGGTCGCGAGCAGCACGACGCGCCACGCATCCGCCAAACTCGCCCACGCCACCAAGGCCAACAAGTACAGCATGTGGTCGTATCCGTTGAGGTCGGTGATGTGCTCCACCCCCATGTAGATTTCATTCATGACGCAGCGCGGGTGTATTCGACAATCTCAAATGCGTGTTCATTACGGTCGTCGGCCTCAAACCGACCGTGCGACAGGCGGTCCCACCCCGCTTCGACGGCACTCAAATCAACAAAGGTGTCCCCCTCAGGAGCTGCATCCACGTGGGTCAACAGCACTCGGTCCACATCGCCACGCTCAAGCGCCTGTCGGTAAATCTCGCCACCGCCAATGATGAACGCCTCGGATGCGCCAGCCACCGCCGCGGCATCCAATGCGGCCTGAAGCGAGTGAACAACCTGCGCGCCCGGCGCCGCGTACTCCGTGTTGCGCGTCACCACGATGTTCGTGCGGTGGGGAAGCGGTCGGAACTTCTCCGGGATGGACTCATAATTCTTGCGGCCCGTAATGACCACTTGCCCTCGGGTTGTTTCCGAGACGAACTTCATGTCATCGCGCAAGCGCCAAACGAGGTCGTTGTACCGTCCAATGACGCCGTTGCGGGCCACGGCAACAATAATGGAAATGCGCATGGCCTCGGCTTAAACAGAAACCGCCGCTTTGATGTGCGGGTGCGGATCGTAGTTCAACAACTTGAAGTCGTCGTAAGTAAAGGCAAAGAGGTCCTTCACGTCCGGATTCATCCACATCTGCGGGAGCGGACGCGGTTCGCGGGTCAACTGCTCGCGGGCTTGTTCTACGTGGTTGGTGTAGAGGTGGACGTCCCCGAACGTGTGCACAAACTCGCCCGGTTCGAGGTCGCACACCTGCGCCATCATCATCGTGAGCAGTGCATAGGAAGCGATGTTGAACGGAACGCCCAAAAACGTATCCGCCGACCGTTGGTAGAGCTGGCAATTCAAGCGGCCGTTGTCCACGTGAAACTGAAACAGGCAGTGGCACGGTGGCAAGGCCATCTCATCAATGAAGCTCGGATTCCAAGCCGAAATGACGTGGCGTCGGGAGTACGGGTTGGTCTTGATTTGTTCCACCAACTTGGCGATCTGGTCGGTGTGGGTGCCATCGGGGTTCGGCCAACTGCGCCACTGGTAGCCGTAGACCGGACCCAGGTCGCCGTTCTCGTCGGCCCATTCGTCCCAGATCCGCACCCCATTGTCCTTGAGGTACTGGATGTTGGTGTCGCCTTGTAAAAACCACAGCAACTCGTGTATGATGGAGCGCAGGTGCAGTTTTTTGGTGGTCAACACCGGAAAACCTTCTTGCAAATCAAAGCGCATCTGGTAGCCAAAACACCCGATGGTACCAGTTCCTGTGCGGTCTTCGCGCAGGTTGCCGTTGGTCAACAAATGGTCAAGTAGATCAAGGTATGCACGCATGCTACGAAGGTATTTCCTACCCCCTGCATTTCCCGTACCCGTGGAAATCGGGTTGAAAAGAATTGGCTGCCGCCGCGGACGTCAGGTGAAGCGGCGCACCGGCCACGATTTGCCCACCAGCGACTCCAACGGCGTGCCCCACCGGTAGCAGAAATTGATAATTACCAAATGCAGCACCAGTGCCGCGTGGAGCGGTAAGATGTACCACGGCCACGCCATGTCTTGAACAAACGGATTGTCCACCTTGGGCGCT
>CAXREW010000300.1:0-2216 GCA_964229455.1 Flavobacteriaceae bacterium
TTCCTCGTCGTCGCCCCCATCCACAAGAAAGCCGACCGCACCTGGGCCCAGCAGTTGGAGATTTTGCAGCAGCAAGGATTCAGCCGGGTCATGGACGCCTCGGGCAACGCCCACGCCATCGCCGACGCCATCGCTTCGGACGCCGACGCATGGTGGCTCGTTGTGGACCGCTTGGTCACACCCGCACCCGACGACGGGGGCGATTTCAATTCCCGTGTTTTCGATTCCGTCGAAACGGCCTTTTTTGAAGGGGACGGCGCCTGTGAAATCCGCTTTGCCGACGACGACCGCGAAGCGTGGGCCTTCTCCGACCGCTTCGAACGGGACGGCATCACGTTCCCCGAACCCAGCCCCGAACTCTTCACCTTCAATAGCCCCATCGGCGCCTGCAGCCGGTGCGAGGGCTTTGGACCCGTCATCGGCATCGATCCGGAACGTGTGGTGCCCGATCCCAAACTGAGCATTTACGACGACGCCATCGCCTGCTGGCGCGGAGAGCGCATGGGAAAATGGAAACAGCGCCTCTGCCTCGCCACACGGGATAACGACATCCCGATCTACAGCGCTTGGCGTGAACTGACTGAAGCCCAGCAAGCCTTGGTCTGGGAAGGCGGCAAAGGATTCAAGGGGCTGAACGCGTTCTTCGCCTACCTCGAGGAGAAGAGCTATAAAATTCAATTCCGCGTCATGCTCAGCCGGTACCGCGGGCGCACCACATGCCCCACGTGCCACGGCACGCGCTTGGGCGAAGGCGCACAGAATGTATTCGTCGGCGGCCGCACCCTGCCTGAAGTGCTGCGCATGTCTGCTAGCGACGCCTTGGCATGGACCCGAAGCCTAGAACTCAACCCAACGGAAGCCGAAATCGGCGAGCGGTTGCTCCAAGAGGCGGAAACGCGGTTGCGCTACCTGTGTGAAGTTGGGGTCGGCTACCTGACCCTGGACCGCTCCAGTAAAACCCTCAGCGGCGGCGAATCGCAGCGCATCTCATTGAGCACCTGCCTCGGCAGCAGCCTCGTCGGGAGCACCTACGTCCTCGACGAACCGAGCATCGGCCTCCACCCTGAGGACACCGAGCGCCTCATCGGCATCCTAAAGCAACTCCGCGATCTCGGCAACACCGTTGTCGTCGTTGAACACGACGAAGACATCATGCGGGCCGCCGACCACCTCGTGGACCTCGGACCGCGTGCGGGGAGCTTGGGCGGTGAAGTGGTTTTTGCCGGTGATGCACCCACGTGGGAAGGATTGGACACCGAACACCCGTCGTTGACCGCCGCCTACCTCAATGGCCACCTGGACAATGCCGAAAAGATCCCGCGCCAACTCGGCCCCGACTGGCTGGAACTGACGGGCGCCTACAAAAACAACCTCAAGGGCGTGGACATCCGAATCCCACTTCATGCGTTGACTGCCATCACTGGCGTAAGCGGATCGGGCAAAAGCACCCTGGTCAATCAGGTCTTCCTCCCCTTGCTCCGGGCCGAGCGGGAAGGGCTCGGCGGCGGACAATCGGCCCTCGGGGCGTTGTCGGGGAGCGTGCACAAGATTGGCGCGTTGGAATTCGTCGACCAAAACCCCATTGGCAAGTCTTCTCGCAGCAACCCCGTCACGTACGTCAAGGCGTACGACGAGATTCGGCAGTTGTTCAGCGGCACAGGCATCGCCAAGGCGCGCGGCTACAAACCCTCCCACTTCAGTTTCAACGTGGTTGGCGGCCGCTGCGAGACGTGCGAGGGCGAAGGCCAAGTGACCATCGGCATGCAGTTCATGGCAGATTTGAAATTGCGGTGCGACGTGTGCAAAGGCCGCCGTTTCCAGGATGAAATCCTCGATGTCAAATGGAATGGCCGGCACATTGCCGACGTCCTCGACATGACGGTCGCCGATGCCATTGATTTCTTCGCCCCTGCAGCCGAAGACAAAAAGCCCAGCGCCGTGCAAAAACGCCTCCTCGCCAAGCTGCAGCCCCTCCTCGATGTCGGGCTGGGCTATGTGACCCTCGGACAGAGCAGCAACACCTTGAGCGGCGGGGAAGCCCAGCGCATCAAGCTGGCCACCTTCCTGGGGCGCGGTGATCGGCAGGAACACACCTTGTTTGTTTTTGACGAGCCAACCACCGGCTTGCACGCCTACGATGTTCAAAAACTCATGGTATCGCTCAATGCCCTCCTTGAAATGGGCCACACGGTGCTGGTCATCGAACACCAACTCGA
>CAXREW010000301.1:0-7115 GCA_964229455.1 Flavobacteriaceae bacterium
GTTCAGACGTGTGCTCTTCCGATCTCCAACGGTCAAGGCCGTACGACGTGCGCATATTTCCTTCCGGGCGATACGACCGTTGTCTTCGCCTCAACGCACTTGGCGGATACCTTGTGTCCCGAAGTTCCACCGCGGGGACCGAAGGGGGAGTATGTATGGCCCATCTATGAAGGCTATGATGTGTTCACTTATGACTTAGAAGGCAATCCCATTGCCCAGTTGACTTTTGAGCCTGGGTACGACGCGGAGGCTACCGTGAGCCCCACAGGCGATCGCATGGTCTTTACGAGTACCCGCAGCGGTGACTTGGAATTGTACACCTGCGCTTTGGATGGCAGTGACGTGGTGCAAGTGACCAACGAGTTGGGGTATGACGGCGGGGCGTTCTTTTCCCCGGACGGCAGCCAATTGATTTGGCGTGCTAGCCGACCCAAAACTGACCAGGAAGTCGCCCACTACACAGAGTTGCTTGCCAAAGGATTGGTAGAACCAACAGCCATGGAGTTGTTCATTGCCAACGCAGACGGCACGAATGCGCGGCAATTGACCGATTTAGGCGGAGCCAATTGGGCCCCCTACTTCCATCCCGATGGGGACCGCGTGTTGTTCTCGAGCAACCATATGACGGCAGCATTTCCCTTCAACATTTTCATGATCAATACAGATGGGACGGGGCTCACGCAGGTTACTTTCGACAATGCGTTTGATTCATTCCCCATGTTCTCCCCAGATGGGAAACGCATCGCCTTTTCATCCAAGCGAAACCACGGCCGCACGCGCAACACCAACGTGTTCGTCGCCGATTGGGTGGAATAATGCATGCGCACGTTTGCTCTATACAAACCCTACGGGGTGCTCAGCCAATTCACCTCTGAAGATGGGCATCCAGGCTTGTTGGATTTGAGGCTTAACGTTCCAAAAGACGTCTGGCCTGTAGGTCGGTTGGACCGTGACTCCGAAGGATTGTTGCTGCTGACAAACGACAACCACCTCAAGCGCACTTTGACGGAGCCAGAGCGCGGCCACCGCAAAACCTACTGGGTGCAGGTCGAAGGTGCTCCGACTGATGAAGACATCGAACCGCTGCGGCACCGGATGCATCTGCGCATTCGAAAGAAAGACACCACCACCAAACCGGCGGAGGCCGGCTTACTCGCCCCACCTGATGTGCCGGAGCGAGTCCCCCCTATTCGCAAACGTCTTGCCATCCCGACTGCATGGCTATCCATAGCCTTGACGGAGGGCAAAAACAGGCAAATCCGCAAGATGACCGCGCACATCGGGTTCCCCACGTTGCGGATTATTCGAGTTGGGATCGGTTCACTTCCCTTGAGCGAACTTCAATTGGCACCCGGTGAATGCCGTCCGTTGACAGCCGAAGAAGTTTTACGTTTGCAGCAATGAAGATGTTGAACAACGTCGCTTCGGCAGTGCGAACTGCCATCGCATTGAAGTGGTCGGCTTTCTGTTGCACGTATGCGCTTTGCACGATTTTGCTTCGACCGCATGCAGCCAAATTTGTATTGAGCGGAATTGGCAGTAACCTCTGGAGCAAGAATATGCTTCGCATCGTCGGGAACAAGCGAGTCAACGTCACATTTGATGATCCACAGACCAACTTCGACCAATGGCCGAGTACGGCCATCTTCATTGCGAATCATTGCAGCCAATTGGACATCAACGCATCCGCCGCTTCCATTCCATATCCGATTGTCTACTTGTCCAAAGCAAGTGTGCGAAAGGTTCCCATTTTGGGTTTGCTGAATGAACGGGTCGGAACGGTATTTATTGACCGTTCCAATCCCACGGCGGCAAAACAATCAGTGGACCGCTTGTTGGAGACGCTCAACAGAGGGATCTCTGTGATTGTATACCCGGAAGGGACGCGCTCGAAAGACGGAGAACTCTTGCCGTTTAAAAAGGGGGCCTTTCATTTAGCGGCGAAGGCACAGACGGCCATCATACCGTTGCATATTCACGGAACCCGTACCGCACTTCCCAAGGGAGGTCTGCTCATGCGAAAAAACCCCATCCACATTCGATTCGGAAAGCCTTTGTTTCCGCCGACGGGTGATGACGCAGGGGAATTGCAAGCGTTTGTTGCAGAAGGCCAGCAGTCCGTTGCGCGCATGAAGGCGTGGCATGCTTCACACATTAAGACGCCGGATTAAAGCATGGAATAGGCCAATTCAAGGCCTTCTCTGATGGCGCGTTGGGCGTCGAGTTGGGACGCGTTCAATGCTCCTCCAATACGATGCGTTGGTTTTCCCATCATTGTCAAGTCGTCAGCCAACGGATGGTAAGGTACCTGTCCTGCGCACACGACGAAATGATCTGCAGCCAGCACCTGCTCCTTATCATCTTCAATGTACCGAAGCCCTTCGGGGGTAAGCGATTGGTACGACACCCCCGTGTGCATGTGCACGCCAGCCTTTTTCAAGCCCATGCGGTGGATCCAGCCGGTGGTTTTGCCCAAGCCACTACCCATCTTTTTGGAGGACCGTTGGAGCATATGAACGGTTCGTTTCGACGATACATCTTCAGCTGCGTTCAATCCGCCCCGCTGTTCTAGCTCCGTATCGATGCCCCACGTCTCGTAAAAGTTGTGACGTTCATCATGAACCAAGTATTCAGCAACGTCAAATCCAATTCCACCGGCTCCGATGATGGCAATGGTGTCGCCCAGCTCTGCATTGCCCTTGAGTACATCGATGTAGCTGACCACTCGGCGATCTCCCTCGGCACCCGGCACACTCCAAATGCGTGGTTTGACGCCCGTGGCTAGCACCACCTCGTCGTAACTAAGCAACTCCCCCGCTTGGACTTCTCCATTCAGTTTGACCTGGACACCGAGCAACTCAAGCTGCCGCTTGAAATAGCGCAGGGTCTCATGGAATTCCTCTTTCCCTGGAATTCGCTTGGCCATGTTGAATTGTCCTCCAATCTGGTCGCTTTTCTCGTATAGGGTGACTTGATGCCCCGTTCTTGCCAATTCTGTAGCGGCACTCAATCCCGCTGGTCCAGCGCCCACCACGGCAATGCTTTTGGGTTGTGCTGCGCGCGCATGCAAGGGCCAATGGCTTTCATGCGCAGCGCGAGGGTTGACCAGGCACGAGGCTACTTGCTGGTTGAAAATCTGATCGAGACACGCTTGGTTGCAACCAATGCACGTGTTGATCTCATCCGCGCGATTCGTTTTCGCCTTCAGCACCAGGTCAGGATCGGCCAAGAACGGCCGGGCCATGGAAATCAAATCCGCGCATCCTGTTTCCAACGCCTCCTCGCAGACGCCTGGCATGTTCAATCGATTGGTGGTCACCAGTGGTATGGAAACCGAGCCCATCAAGCGCTTGGTCACGAAGGTGAACCCGCCACGGGGCACCAAGGTCGCTATCGTTGGTACACGGGCCTCATGCCAGCCGATGCCCGTGTTGATGATGTTCGCCCCGGCCTGTTCAATGGCCTGTGCCAGTTGAACCACTTCGTCCCAGCTGCTCCCATCCGCCACCAAGTCAAGCATGCTCAGTCGGTACATGATGACGAATTCCTCACCCATGGTAGCTCGAATGCGCCGAATGATTTCAACCGGCAATCGCATTCGATTCTCAAAACTTCCGCCGTATTTGTCCTTTCGGAGGTTGGTGGATGCCACCAGGAATTGATTGATTAAATACCCTTCAGACCCCATGATCTCCACGCCGTCGTATCCCGCTCTTTGGGCGAGTTGTGCGGAGCGGACAAAATCAGCGATGGTACGTTCGACCCCACGTTCGGACAGGGCTCGGGGCTTAAACCGATTGATGGGCGCTTTCAATGCGCTGGGGGCGACATTAAATGGATGATAGCTGTACCTGCCACCGTGTAGGATTTGCATGAGGATCCGTCCTCCTTCTCGGTGCACGGCCTCGGTGATCACTTGGTGTTTCTTGGCATGCCGCATGCTCTGCATACGCGCTCCGTTCGGCCCTAAGACACCCCGTCGATTGGGACTGATGCCTCCGGTGACAATGAGGCCTGCTCCACCACGGGCACGCTCCTCGTAAAACGCCGCTAACTTCACAAACCCATCGGACTCTTCTTCAAGGCCCAGGTGCATGCTGCCCATGATGATGCGATTAGGCAACGTCAGGTGTGCCACTTGCAGCGGGGTAAACAGGTGCGGATATGTGGGGTGTTGGCTCAATCGAAATCCCGATAGGAATCCACCAAGTTATCCCTTCTTCGACGCGAAGCCATGTACTGGAAGAAGAAACTTTGGCCGTCCTTGGCCGTTTCTTCCTTCTTGCTCGCCTTGAGGTCCGCGAGTTCCTCGTAGAATGTCATATCGCTGGTCGTGACGTTCATGCGGCCATTTTTGCCGTCCAACTTGAAGTCATGGTAGTACCAATTCTCTTCATCCCCATGGAAGTAGAGGGTGAATGCATCGCCGCTTCGGCTCCGCTTCAATTCCAATTTTCCCGGTATGTGCATGAACAGAGCCTCCTTGCCAAGCGATACCAAGCCGAAGTCACTCCTAGAGATCCAGGCTTCTTCCGGGTCGTCCCAAACCAAGTCCACATCCGTTAGCACCACGCCACGCTGAAGCATTTTAGGGACATTCTTCAATTTGCCGGTCATGGCCAAGTCGTTGATGAGCTTTTGGCTGTCCTCTTCTCCAATCCAGGTGCGCAAGGCTTGTTCGTAATTGGTCGAGGTGATGTCCAGGGGCTCGCTGGACTGCCAAGACTGAATTTGCAGGGCCATGCGCTCGAACAAGTCAGGATGGAAGTAATAGCTTAAGAGGACAGTGCCCTTGAAATGATAATTTCCTCGGGGATCGATTTCAAATCGGCCCACCATTCTGTCGTCCACCAACCCGAAGTCCAAGGGGAAGTTCATGGAACCAGAGCCTGACAATTGGCAGAGCGTAGCATCCAATACGATGCGATTGCCAGGATCGTTTTCATTGATGAAAGCTTCTTCAGAGGAGATGATGTAACTGCCATCTTTAAACCGCAACGCGCCTTCCGGAATGAGCACGGGTTGCTCAGAATCGTCTGCTAGGGGATCCAAGAAGGCCGGATACAGCGTAAAGGGCGCACGGCGTGAGAACATCATGCCACAAGCCAAGGGGTCGCCATCTACATCCAGGGGTTCTTCGGAAATGGGAATCGCAACCGCTTCGGGGTTGATGGGCGCCTCAAACTGAATCCAAGTCGGCTGAAATTGCCGGCAGGTCTTGGTCATTCGGGCGCCTCCGCTGAAGGTTAAGAACTCTTCGCCTGCGAGCAATGCGAAATCACCTGCAAACTGGAAATTGGCATCCAACATAAATGCATCACGTGCATAAACGCTGCCTGTTCCATATGTCTCTATGGATTCGTTAACTGCAATCTCATCTAATATGAGCGTTTGAGTCGATTTGTCTGCGCCATGGTATTGGTACTCCCCAGCACCTCGGAAGGCGTACCGTCCCTCGATTTTGAGGAATGCACGTTCAATGAGGTGGTATTGCGTAGTGGCATTGGCGATGATGCGCGCATTTTGCAATTCGTCCATGTCAGCGTCCCGACGTACTGTCACTAAGCCGCTGTCCGGAAAGACACGTGAATCCGCCACGGCGATTTCCTTGACCCCTTTGCACTGCAAGACGTCCTCCCCTACCAAATACGTGGCATGCGTGCTCAAGAAATGCAACGAATCCTGAGAGGGTTCTGTGGAAATGAAATTTGACAGCGTTCGGTTCTCACTGAAATTGAGCGGAAGCGCCTCCACATCCCGCTCGGATATCAAGTCGATTTCATCATCATCCATGAACCAACGGAATCGATCCATGTAGCAGAGGTACTGTTGAATGGGCAGTTCGATGGCCGTTTCACCAGAATTCGGGATGAACTCACCTGTACGGGTTTCAAAGTCAACCTCGCCTTGGACATTCCCAGTTTCAAATGCAGACAAGGACCCGTATCGGCCGTAAAGCTCAAATGCCGCATGCTGCGTGGTGGCTTTCTGTCGCTTAAAGGAAAAATCATCGGCGTCAAGGCCCGCTTTCGCCAAATCCAAGTAGCCCACACCGTGCAATCCCGCAGCATCCAAGGCCAATGTGCCAGACAGTTCACCTTCCTCATCGTACAGCCCAACAGGATCCCTTTGCGTGGTCACCTCTAGGCGCTCACCATGGGGGTCAAAGTGGATGTAGCCACTGGATGTATTCGCGTAAGGGACATCTGAATCGGTTGATTGTCGGTTTTCGAAGGCGGTCAGTGGTCCGATGATGCTGTCTGGCAAGAAAACCAAGTCATCTCCGTCAACATGCGCAGTGAGGAAGTCAATTTCACCGGCACCCCGAAGTCCCGAACCATCCAAGGATAGCGCTGACGTGAACGTGGCATTGCCTTTGTACAACGCCGAACCATCGGGTGGCGTGATCGATGTCAATCCCATGTAGAAGTCGTCCATCACCACCAAGGGTTGCTCGATGTCCGAAACGATTCCCGCCGACACCAACGTTCCTTCGAGCTTGAAGTTTGAAGCCGTCAAATCGTCCAAGCCCGAGAGTTGAAACGGTTCCACAGCGTAGTAGAACTTGTCCCTTGTGTAGGCACCACCAAATAAGTCGGGCCGATCGTAATAAACGTAACTCGTTTCTTTGCTCGTGAACTCTGGATAGGACGGATACAAGTCGGCGTCTTTGCCCGAGCGGTTGAACGGTCGATCAATGGCCAATTGCCCTGAAATGTCTTGGAGGCTGTTTCGCAACCAATTCTTTTTGGGCCTCCCACGGTAATCGAAGTTTTCGGTGTCATTGACGCTCAATTGCACCTCTTCAATTTTATTGAAGTCAATGGTGAAAGCTTCATAGGAGAAGACCATGTCTTGTCCATTCAACTTGACATTGCCTGCATGGACAAGTCCGTCCAGCACCATGTCACATCCGGCAAGCACCCCTACCTCGCCTCCTGTTGGGTCGATGAATACTTCACGTGTCGAACTGAACACCAACCGCTCAACGCCGTTTACATTAAGTGCTCCACTCGCCAAACTCCATTCAGCATTGTTGCCCGATTGAGGATTGGAGAGGAATCGGATGATGTCGTGATCACGTTTTCCTGAGACATATCCGATGTGGCGAAAGG
>CAXREW010000302.1:0-3923 GCA_964229455.1 Flavobacteriaceae bacterium
CCCGCTCAAGGAAGACCTGACGGGACAATGGGTAGGTGTGCAGGAGGTCAAAGTAATCCCCGGCCAGTGCCTCTGCTTTCTTGTAAGCCGTGATGTCCTTTTTGTATGCGGCATACGCCCCTCCGGCCAGCTTGCGAAGGCCTTTGGGCCAGGAGCCCAGCCAGCGCTGGTCCCACAACGCTTTCGTCCGCTGAAACACCGGGTAACCCGCAAACAACTCGTCGCCCCCCAACCCACTCAATGCGACGGTGATTCCGGCAGCCTTGGTCGCTTTGCTCACCACATACGTGTTGGGTCCGTCGCCGCTCGGGTGGTCCATGGCTTCCAACGCCGCAGGCACTTCTTCGAGGAACGCATCCGGAGTCAAGCGGATTTCGTGGTGGTCGGTGTCAAATCGTTCAGCAATGAGGCGCGAATAGGGGCTCTCGTCAAATTCTCCTTCGTTAAACGTTACGCTGAACGTTGAGATGCGCTGCTCAGTTGCTTGTTTCATCAAGCCAACGATGGCACTCGAATCAATCCCGCCGGATAAAAAAGCGCCCAACGGCACATCCGAACGCAACCGCAATTCCACTGACCGAGAGAGGGCCTCGTGAATCCGCGCCAACTCCTCCTTCCGTGAGCGTCCCGATGGCGTAGCCGACGCGGCGGGGTCCCACCAACGACCGGTTTCTGTTTCCTCGCCCTGCAACCGCATCCAATGGCCAGCCGGTAACAAGCTCACCCCCTTCACGATGGTGCGAGGCGCGTGTACCGTCTGGTAACGGAGGTAATCGGCCAAGCCCACCGGGTCGTGTTTGCGCTCAATCCAATTCGATGCTAGCAAGCTGCGCACTTCACTCGAAAACACCACCATGTTGTCGGTGTGCGCGTAGTACAGCGGCTTGATGCCCATTCGGTCGCGGGCCAATATCAATTCTCGTCGCGCATGATTCCAATACGCAAACGCAAACATCCCGTTGAATTCGGTCAGCGCCGCCCGGCCCCAGACTTGCATGGCTGCGAGAACCACCTCCGTGTCGCTATCAGTTTGAAACGCGTAATCTCCGCTGAGTTGGGCACGCAATTCCCGGTAATTGTACACTTCTCCATTGAAGACAATCACATCGCCCGTTGCGCTGTCAATGAATGGCTGGTTGGAGGCCTCCCGGGTATCGATGATGCTCAAGCGTCGATGGCCCAGCACCACTTCATCCTCTTCCATCCACACCCCAGACGCGTCAGGTCCTCTGTGCGCAATGGCTTCTACCATGCGGCCCACAGCGCCGCAGGCCTCTGGGAATCGCGACCGATCACTGATGCCGTATACGCCTACGATTCCACACATCGCTTACGACTCCTCGCCTTCGTTTGACTTCTGGATGCCGTCCCAACCCTGGGCCTTGAGTGGCGTTTCGAGGCCGTTTTTGGTGACCAGGGTCTTCTCCTCGATGTCTTCCAGCATGTGACCAATCACGGACAATTTGGGGTGGTTGCGCACCTTGTTGTAATCGTCTTGGGAAATCGTGAAGAGCAGTTCGTAATCCTCACCGCCGCTCAGCATGCAGAGCGTGGGGTCAAGGTTGAAATCGCGGGCGGTCTTGTACGTGTGGGGGTCGATGGGCAGTTTGTCCTCGTAAAGTTTGACACCCAGTCCCGAGGAGGCACACAGGTGGAAAACCTCCGATGCAAGCCCGTCAGAAATGTCAATCATCGACGTCGGCTTGAGGCCGAGCTCGGCCAATTCTCGGATGACGTCGGTGCGCGCCTCGGGCTTCAACTGACGTTCGAGGATGCCTTCGTGGCCGGACAAATCCGGCTGGGCCGTAGGGGCAGATTGGAAAACAACCTTCTCGCGTTCCAATACCTGCAAGCCCATGTACGCTCCACCCAGGTCGCCGGTCACCACCAACAAATCGCCGGCCTTGGCTCCCGAGCGCGAAACCGCTTGGTCACCGTCGACCAATCCCAGCGCCGTGACCGTGATCATCAACCCGGACGTGGAGGATGAGGTGTCGCCGCCAACGAGGTCCACCCCGTATACAGCGCACGCTTTGTGCACGCCGGTGTAGAGCTCATCGAGTGCTTCGACTGAAAAGCGGCTGCTCACCGCAATGGATACCGTGACCTGTGTTGGCAACGCATTCATCGCACAGATGTCCGATAGATTCACGGCGACCGCCTTGTAGCCGAGGTGCTTAAGGGGGGCGTACGAAAGATCGAAATGAACCCCTTCAACGAGCATGTCGGTGGATACCACCACGCGTTTGCCTTCGGGGTTAATGACCGCTGCGTCATCGCCAATGCCCAACAATGATGACGGCTGGCGGAGCACCGTTTGTTCCGTCAATCGGCGGATCAATCCGAACTCACCCAAAGACTCAATTTCCGTGCGTTGCATGCCTCAAAGGTACCGCCGAATCTTTTTGCCAATCAACGGGCTGGAGGGGCGTCCAGAACCCGCAACACCTCACCGACAAAATGCAGTTCCAAGCCTGCAAAAGGGTGGTTGAAATCCACCACTACAGAGTTGAGTCGAACCTCCGCTACCACACCGATGACTTCGTCGCCATCTTCTGTTTGCATGGGCACGACCTCTCCGATTTCCAGCACACTTTCGTCCAATTCACCGTCTACGATGAAGGCGGATTTGGGCACTTCGACGTACGCCTCTTCGTCCTCTTCGCCGTACGCTTCTTCGACCAAAAGCTTGAAATCAAATGAGTCGCCAGGCTTCAGGCCGATCAATGCCGCTTCGAACGCCGGAAGGACTTGCTCTTCTCCCGCCATGAATCCAAACGGCTCGTCCGCTGGACAGATTTCCAACTCCTCTGAATCACCGTTGGCTTCACGAAGGATGTAGCTGATTTCGACAAATTTTCCGGGGGCAATGGATGCGTTGTTCATGCCACGAAAGTAGGCGGTTGATGTAAATTGGCCACATGCAGCACTCACATCTTATGCGAATCGTTGGGCTGGGCGCCTTGGCCCTTTTGTTTGCCCTGCCCGCCCTATCCCAAGAATCCGACCAACGGCCTTTGCGCACGCCGCGCGTGTTCAACCCGGTGCAGTGCCACCACTACCGCCACCAAGCAGATGAGCGCCGAGACGTCGAACCCACGCCAGCGCCCCGGTGGATGATGAACTACGACATGGAGCCCTCCATCGCACGCAGCGATTCATTTGATGTGCACACATACGAATTGACGCTGGACGTTACGAACTACAGCTACCAGCTCCTCGATGCCCACGCAGCGATTGAGCTGGAAGTGGTGGATGCGGCGGCCACGGACCTGTGGTTTGACTTGGTGGAATTGACTGTGGACAGCATCCACATTGATGGGGTTGCCGCGGCTTTTGATCAAGGAGAATCGGAAGTGCACATCGATGCGCCGGAAGGCGGCTGGATGACCGAGCAAGTCTACGCCATCGACGTGTGGTACCAAGGCTCGCCCTACCAAGATCCGTACTGGGGTGGGTTCTATTTCGTGAGCGACTACATCTACAACTTGGGCATCGGGTTGACCACCATCCCGCCCAATTTTGGCAAGGTGTGGTACCCGTGTTTTGACAACTTCGTCGAGCGCGCCACCTACACCTACCATGTCACCAGTGCCGGCGGGCGCACAGCGCATTGCCAAGGCCACCTCATCAGTGAACAGGTGTTGGCTGGCGACACCATTCAACGCAGCTTCGAGCTGACCCACCCCATTACAACGCACCAATCCGCCATTGCGGTAGCGCCTTACGTGGACTCGAATTACGTACACACCGGAGCATACGGTGACGTACCCGTGCGCCTTACGGGCAAGCCCGAGCACATCGGGCCCATGGTCACCAAATTCCAAGAGCTGGGATTCGCCATCGACGCCTTGGAATACTGGTGGGGGCCGTACGCCTGGGAGCGCGTCGGGTATGTGTTGACCACCGATGGCGCCCTCGAG
>CAXREW010000303.1:0-4851 GCA_964229455.1 Flavobacteriaceae bacterium
CCTCGATCGCGGATACGCATACGAGTCCAATGGCAGTGTCTATTTCAACGTTCGCAAGTACAACGAAGACCACGATTACGGTGCCCTCTCGGGCCGCAAAATCGACGACCTCCTCAACAACACGCGCTCCCTGGACGGACAAGACGAGAAAAACGACCCGTTGGATTTTGCCTTGTGGAAAAAGGCCGACGCGTCGCACTTGATGAAATGGCCTTCGCCTTGGAGCGAAGGATTTCCCGGCTGGCACCTCGAATGTTCTGTGATGAGCACGAAGTACCTCGGCACCCAGTTCGACATCCACGGCGGGGGCATGGACTTGAAGTTTCCCCACCACGAATGCGAAATCGCGCAAAACACCGGGGCAACCGGTGAGGCCCATTCGGTTCGGTACTGGATGCACGGCAACATGCTGACCGTGAACGGACGCAAAATGGCCAAATCCGAAGGCAATGGCTTCACCCCTGAAGAATTGATCTCCGGAAACCACGCATTGCTCGAACGCGGGTATTCGCCGATGACCGTCCGCTTTTTCATGTTGCAAGGCCATTATGCATCAACGCTCGACTTCTCCAATGAAGCCCTGCAGGCCGCAGAGAAAGGACTCGACCGCCTGATGAGCGCCATGGCCGCATTGGAAGGACTGCCAACGACCTTGGATGCACCGAATGCAGACGTGGATACGGCCGCCCTCGCCGAGCGATGCAGCGAAGCCATGGGCGATGACTTCAATACCCCGATTTTGATCAGCGTTTTGTTCGATGCCGTCAAGCTCGTCAACAGCATTGCGTCCGACCGAATCGCCATTGATGCTACCCAGAAAGCAGCGTTGATTCAGCTCCTCAACGGCTACGTTTTCGATGTGCTCGGCTTGATCCCGGAAGACGAAACAAGCGGCGGCAATGAAGGCGAATCTGGCGCCCTGCTCGACCTCTTGGTCGAATTGCGTGGCAACGCCAAAACCAACAAGGATTGGGGAACGGCCGATGCCATCCGCGATGCCCTTGGCAGCCTCGGTATTTCCATAAAAGACAGCAAAGACGGAAGCACATGGGAACGCGACTGATATCCGCATGCGTCCTGACCATTGCATTGCTCGCAGGATGTGATAACGACCCCGCTCCCTCGCGTACCACCCCAACAGCACCCGCGCAGGCCCCGGTAGAGCAAGTCCGCGTGTCCGCTCCTGCATTCGATGCAGATTCCGCGTATGCATACATCGCACAACAGGTCGCTTTCGGACCGCGCGTACCCAACACCGAAGAGCACGTAGCATGCGGAGATTGGCTCTCCAGCGAGCTGACCCGACATGGGGCCGATGTGATTGAACAGCCCGGACTGGTTCGGGCTTACGACGGAACCATCTTGCGCATCCGAAACCTGATTGGTCAGTTTCGTCCCGAAAATCGGGAACGCATTTTGCTATTCGCACACTGGGACACCCGGCCGTTCGCTGATAAAGACACGCTGCGCATGCGGGAGCCCATTGATGGCGCCAACGACGGAGGTTCTGGCGTTGGCGTGCTGCTCGAAATAGCCCGCTTACTCGGTGCGGATTCGACCTTGGATGTAGGTGTGGATATCGTCTTTTTCGATGCCGAAGATTATGGCACGCCTGAGTGGGGGGAGAAAAACCAAAACTCCGCGCTGACGTGGTGCCTTGGCAGCCAATACTGGGCCAATCAACCCCACCGCGTCGGCTACAATGCCAAGTACGGCATCCTCTTGGATATGGTCGGCGCAGAAGGCGCCGTGTTCAACAAAGAGGGTACCTCCATGGCGTATGCGCCCTCAGTCGTCAAGCGCCTCTGGGAATCCGCTGAACGGCTGGGATACGGGGACTATTTCAAGCGGGACGTCACACCGGAGACCATCGATGACAACCTGTTCGTTTCGGAGTTTGCCGGGATCCCCTCCGCGAACATTGTGCACTACCAAGTCCAAGTGCTCCCCATGGGATACGGCCCATTCCACCACACCCACGCCGACAACCTCTCCATCATTAGTAAGGAGACCCTCGAGGCGGTCGGCAACACCGTGCTCGATGTTGTTTGGAACGATTGATTCCTGAGGGCAGGTTTATACGCCCGTTCGTGTGAACAATTAGGACAAGGCTTCGGTCACGGGATGGGGCCAGCACGTAGTTTGGTTCCATGTTGCGTAGGCCTGACTTTTCCATCCGCAATCACTCCGCTGAGCGATGCCAACGACCGACGATTTTGGTCCTGATGGCTGTTTGGATGTGGGCTGCAGCTGGACTCTCGCTCACCGCACAGGAAGCACAAGAAGCATCAGAAACAGCGCCTGACCCGGCCATTGAAGAGGCCGACTTGATGCTGGACCGCGGCGATTCGTTGCTCGACCTCAACAAACCAGTCGCTGCCCTGGCCATGTACCGAGGAGCGGTGGAGCGAACGTTTGACCCCTGCCAGCAGGCCCGAGCACGCGTCGGCATCGCACAGATTTATACGGCGAGTAACAACCCCGATTTGGCACTGGCCGCGCTTGAACAAGCTCAGCGTGGGTTCCTCGCGTGCGAGGCCGAAGTCCGCAAGCGGATTGTGGTCCAAGCGGCAGATCTTTGGTTGCAGCTCCATTACGAAGACCGAGCCATCGAACTCATCCAGCGGGAATTGGACCTCAACCCAGGCTGTACCCTATTGAATTCGAAACTGGCCGATTTGTGGTTCACTGGCGGCCACTGGGAAAAGGCCCGGGCTCAATACGCCGAGTGCATCCGCCTTTGCCCTAAGCAGGCCAATGACCTCCGTGCGGATTGGATTTGCGCACTGATTCAGATTGACGGCGTGCAAGGCCGTGTGCCCGCGGACTCGCTTCGCGAGGACTTTGAACAAGAAGCCGCCTACCTCGCCCCTGCCGTTGCGCAAGGGTTTCGGGAACAAATTCACCTGGTCCTTTCCATGCAAGGCTTGCACATGGCCGCCCTGCAATGGGCGGAAACCATCCTGGCCGAAACGCCTCCATCGGATGCGGCTCGCCTAGCAGTAGCACACCTTCGAACGGCAAATAGCGCGCAGTTTGCCCACCGCCCTCTCGATGCGTTGATCGGTTACCACGAGGCAATCAAGTCCGCTCGGGAAGCCAGTGATTGGAAATTGCTCGCAGAAGCACTGCGCCAAAAGGGGCTGTTCGAAAAAGATCGAGGCAATGATGCAGAAGCGCTGCAAGCCTTCATTGAATTGGACGAAATCCACACGGAGCGATTGGCCCAACAACCCCAATCCTCCGGGCGCGAAACCCGACAGTTCGAGGAGCAGGTGCTGCCCGCGATGGATCCGTTTGATGTGGCCGCCTTCGAGCTCGAACGCGCCCAATCATCTCCGTACCGGTCTACGGGTTGGCCATGGATTGCCGGCATACTCGCCATCGGCGTTATTGCCTATGCACGTCAACAGCGCTACCTGCGCGCCGCCCTCCACAAAGAACGCCGACGAATCATTCGCCTGCGGTCCCTGGTACCTGCCGACCGATTGCCCGGAACCCCATCGGCTCCGGTGCAATCCGACGTGGAGTTGGGCACCAGCAGCTTGATGCCCAGCGGCGAGTTCATTCATACTGGAGATGGTGATGCACGTTCACAGTCCATTCAAGCCTTTCTGAACGAATTGGACGCGGACTTACAACATCGGATTCAATTCAACATCAAGGACGATGTTCAATTCAGCATCGGCCCAGAGGTGCGTGTCGTTCTGCGCAACCTGCTCCGCGGGCTCGTCGACATTTCGGCAGAAGACCGTCCCATCGCTTTGGGCGTTGAGGCCGCCGAGAAGTCACACTGGGTGCTGCAATTGGACAGCCAACACACTGGTGCATCCAAAGCCTTCGAAGGATTGTTTTACGGCAAAGACGCGTTGGCTTCATCCCGCTGGAATGAGCTGCACGCCCAACTGCGCAAGCTCGCTGGGAAAATCAACATTGAACGGATTTCCCCCCTCGAGGAACGGCTCACCTTGACCTTGCCTTACGTCTGATGGGAGGTTAGCGTTGGCCTTGGAACTGCTCCAAGAACCGCATATCGCTTTCGAAGAATGCCCGCAAGTCACCGATTTGGTACTTGAGCATGGTGATGCGCTCCACCCCCATGCCGAAGGCGAAGCCGGAATATTCACGCGAATCAATTCCCGAAGCTTCCAAGACGGCAGGGTCGACCATGCCGCAGCCCAAGATTTCGAGCCAACCGGTGCCTTTGGTGATGCGTTTGTCGACCTCCGTTTCCAGTCCCCAATACACATCCACTTCAGCACTGGGCTCCGTGAAAGGGAAATACGATGGGCGAAGGCGGATTTTGGTGTCCGCACCAAAGAACTCTTGCGCAAACCGCAGCAGGGTCTGCTTGAGGTCGGCGAAGGATACGCCTTTGTCGATGTAAAGCCCTTCAATCTGGTGGAACATGCAGTGCGCACGCGCGCTGATGGCCTCATTGCGGAACACGCGACCGGGCATGATGATGCGCATCGGTGGCTCCCGCTTTTCCATTTCCCGGACTTGCACCGACGAGGTGTGGGTGCGAAGCAACATGTCGGGGTTGCGGTCCACAAAGAAGGTATCCTGCATGTCACGCGCAGGGTGCTCTTCCGGGAAATTCAACCCGCTGAACACGTGCCAATCATCTTCTATTTCCGGCCCTTCCGAAACGACAAATCCCATGCGTTCGAGGATGCCAATGATTTCCCGTCGGACTACACTCAACGGGTGATGGGCACCCACCGGAATGCCTCCGTCGGGACGCGTCCAGTCAAATTGGGCCGCGTCGTCACCACTGGATTGGGCTTGGTTTGACGCCCCATCGGCTACGCGCTGCTCGACCTGTTGTTTGAATTCGTTGATGAGTTT
>CAXREW010000304.1:0-2182 GCA_964229455.1 Flavobacteriaceae bacterium
CATCGGAAGGAGCAGTGGAGCACTGGACGAAAAGCAAGGCGGTCGATGCCATCGCGCACAGGGCATAGAAGTTCAATCGTGTCATTAGCGAATCAACAAGATGTGACCTTGTAAAGTTTTGAGTGAATAGGCATCATCACGCAGTACAGCTTCGTAATGGTAAACCCCATCCGGTGCGAAATGGTCACCGCCTTGTACGTCACCGACCCAGTACGCATCGGGGTCCTCAGAAGTGAAGACCAAGGCACCCCAGCGGTCGTAAATGCGCAATTCAAACCGCGTCACAGCGCCGCTTGTGTACATGCGCCACGCATCGTTGTGGCCGTCATTATCCGGGGTAAAGGCATTCGGTGCAAAAGCGTTCAATCCCTCCGTGAGATCAATCAACGCACAGGTGAGGGATGAGCATCCCACACTGTCCGTGGCTTCCATGCACAGCTGGAACACGTCCAATCCAATTTCCGGGATGGAGAACGACTGGTAAGAACCTTCGCCCATGGGCACATCGCCAACGTACCAGATGTAGGTGTTCGCCGCTATTGAATCAGAGGCCCAGGCTTCGATGTGGGTGTCGAAAATCGAAGCTTGAGCAGGTGTCAAACTGAATGCGGAGGAGGGCAGCGCACTCAAGCAGAGCAATTCCGCTGCCGTGAACGTGTTGGTGCAGCCGTTGTTGTCCAACACCGTATGGCTCATGAGGTAGCATCCGGGATTTTCGATAACAAACGTATTGTCATCGCACGCCATGGAAGCGCCCACGCCGTTGGCGTTGAAGGTCCATTGGCAGTCCACAATGCTCGGATTGGCGGGAGCGGTGCATGCCACCACGGCAGGAGCGCATCCCTCAGTTGGGCTGAAGGTGAAGTTGGCTTCGGGCAGTCCGTGCACGGTGACGGTGGCGTCGGTCGAGGTCCCGCACGCGCCGGGAATCGTGTAGGAAACGGTGTGCACTCCAGCGCCTGCCGATTGCGGCGAAAATTGTCCAGTGGAGGAAATGCAGGTCGTACAGGATGCAGTCCAATTCCCTCCAGCTTCTTCGGGTACAGCAACAGCCGGATCGTGGTCAAGGCAGTACTCCGGAATCAAGGCAAACGCGCTGCTCGTATTGGGGGTGACCGTGAACGTCGCCGTCCCAGTGGCTGGGCAGGTGCCGTCGATGGTGTAGGTCAGCTCCCAGGCTCCTGTTCCCGCCGATTGGGTGTCAAACACGCCGTCCGACGTGCAGCAATTGGCACATGCTGCGGTCCAGCTGCCGCCGTTGGTGACGGGCACCATCACCACTTCGCCGGTGCCCTCACAGAAACTCTGGTCATCGATGGCGGCGTCCGGGACGCTTCCAATTTCCACCTCCACTGTGGTCGTCTGCGCACACGGATTGCCAGACGAATACGTGATGCTCACGATGCCTGGTGAGGCATCCACTGGGGTTAATTGTCCACTGGCCGACAGGCAGTCCGCGCAGGTTCCTGTCCAAGCGCCACTGTATAGGTCATCCGTAGTCAATAGCACCGCCGCTGCATCGTTGCAAACAAACGCAGGAGCGGTGACTTCCACCGGTTCTGGGGAGCTGAGGCTCACGTCAACCTCAGAGGGCACCATTGCGCAGCCGCTGTTCGTGCCGTTCAACGTGTATGTGCCCGCATCCGCGGCTACGGTGGTCGGGATCAACAGCGTCTCCCCAACGGAGGTTTCTCCGCTGGGCAAGGTCCATTCCCACGTGGCATCGGGCAGCGACGCGTTTGGTTCCAACGTCAAGCTGTTTCCTTCGCAAATTTCAATGGGCTCCGGGTCGAGTGGTGCTTGAATCGTCTCCGTCACCACAAGTTCGAATAGGGTAGGCTCAGAAAGGCACGACTGGGATTCGATGATCAATGTGTATTCACCAGCGTCGGAAGGATCTGCATTGGAATAGGAGGCCGTGCTGTCGCCCTCAAAAATGAGGTTGCCGGCAGCATCTTCCCAAATCCAGTTGTCTGCCGCTGTCAAGGATGTAAACGACCAGTCATCGCCTTCACACAGCGCGTCGATGGGTGCGACCTCCGGGGCAGGAGGCTGTGGGGCGATAAAAAGCTCAAGGGTATCCGGTAAAATCTCACACTCACCGGCCATGCCGGAAACCACATACAGTCCCGCGTCGTCAACCGTCAATGGGCCAATGGTGATTTCATCGCCTTCAGCTTCA